>JALUVB010000040.1 GCA_027021085.1 bacterium | reverse complement strand
CTTCTTTGCACGCAGAGCTTTTTCTCTACTTTCTCAGGGGTCCTTTTAAGCACTTCTTCCCCGGTCTTGATGCTACGCGAGGGAATGTCTATTATAATAGTGTCCCCATCTCTTAATTTGGCAATGGGCCCGCCCTCGGCTGCCTCAGGGGATATATGTCCGATAGCCAATCCCCGGGTTCCTCCGGAGAACCTGCCGTCCGTGATGAGAGCCACGTCGCGGCCTAACCCCATGCCGGAAATAAGAGAGGTGGGAGCAAGCATCTCTCTCATGCCGGGACCTCCCCGGGGCCCCTCGAAGCGTATTACTATAACGTCTCCCTTGTTAATTTTTCCCTCCTGGATGGCCTGGCTGGCTTCCTCTTCCGAGTTGAAGACGCGCGCCTTTCCCTCGAAGTGAAATACATCCTTGTTCACCGCCGACTGTTTCACCACTGCCCCGCCGGGAGCCAGGTTGCCCTTTAATATTGCTATCCCCCCTGTAGGAGAATAGGGCTGCTCTATGAGACGGATTACCTCTGTGTCTTTGACTTCATGACCGGGGAGAACATCCTTGAGCTTGCCTTTTACCGTAGTCACTTCCTCGTCCAGGAGCCCTTTTTTGCTTAGTTCCCGCATCACTGCATACACGCCGCCTGCCCGGTTAAGGTCTTCCATGTGGTGAGTCCCGGCCGGGGATAGACGGCAGAGGTTGGGAGTGGACTGGCTTATCCGGTCAAATACTTCCAGCGGGAGCTCTATATCAGCTTCGTGCGCAATAGCCGGTAAGTGGAGTACTGTGTTGGTGGAGCTTCCCAGCGCCATCTCCACGGCAATAGCATTCCTGAAGGCAGAGAAAGTAGCTATGTCCCGCGGCTTTAACTCTTTTTTAACCAGCTCCACTATTGTCCTGCCCGCTTCCCTGGCCAGGCGTACCCGGTGAGAAGTAACGGCTGGAATAGTGCCATTCCCGGGTAAAGCGAGCCCCAGGGCTTCACTGAGGCAGTTCATGGAATTGGCTGTGAACATACCTGCACACGAGCCGCAGGTAGGGCAGGCAAGCTCTTCCAGCCTGGATAGCGTCTCTTCTTTCCAGGTACCTTCCTGCACTTTACCCACCCCTTCAAATACGCTGATAAGGTCAACGGGATTGCTTTCAAATTCTCCCGCTAACATGGGACCCCCACTGATTAAAATAGCCGGAATATTTAATCTCAGAGCTGCCATAAGCATCCCCGGTACTATCTTGTCGCAGTTTGGTATGAGCACTATGCCATCTAAAGGATGAGCCATTGCCATTGTTTCTATTGAGTCTGCAATGAGTTCGCGCGAGGGAAGGGAATATTTCATCCCCTCGTGTCCCATAGCCAGGCCATCACAGACACCTATGGTGTTAAATTCCAGTGGAACCGCTCCTTTTTCCCTGATGCCTTCCTTAACCGCCCGGCTGATATTCTTAAGGTGCGTATGTCCCGGTATGAGCTCATTCCAGGAATTGGCTATCCCGATAAAAGGTTTTTCCATGTCTTCCCGAGAAATACCCAGAGCAAAGAGGAGGGAACGATGAGGGGCTCTATTTAAACCGCTTGTAATAACATCTGAACGCATATTGGACTCTCCTTGTTAACATTGACATGCCACTATCAGACTGATAGAATTTACCAGATTATCTCTTTTTCTGCAAGAGAGGTGCGGGGGAGAAATTGGAGCGATGCTGTGAAAGAATTTTGAGGAAGAGGTAGCAATTATATTTTGGAGTTTAAGTGGTTGCCCGGACAGTGCATATTTTATTAATCTTGCTCACGAAGAAAATTATTCTGCAAAAAGGAGGAATGTATGGATAAATCTGCTTCAGCCATGAAAAAGATACTGGAGTATATCTGTGAAAGGTACAATCGGCTGGTTTCCGAAGGAGTCTCTGAATTGGAAGAGCTGGCCATAGGAACCACGGTTAAGCGTATGGATCCTTCCATGATAGAAGAGATAAACGAGGGAAGGGCTAACCCTTTGAAGCCTGCCTCGGTTGAACGTACCCTGAGAGGGTTCAAGAAACAGGGATACTTAGAACCTATTCCCACGGATTCTGCCCTGTTTGTTCCCACGGACAAAGCCTTCACAGAAGCTGGCATAGAAAAAGCCAAGACTATAGGAGCGGCGATACCGCGTAAACCCTTCGATGTCCCCCGCGACACGGTGCATAGGAATGTGGAATGTCGGGTTTGCCTGATTGTAGATGGATATCTCCCGGAAGAAAACGAATGCAGGCATTGCGGCGCGCTACTTCTGGAACTTGATGTACTTTAAGTAATGCGACTTTTTCTTCTTACAGAGACCGCGGAACTCGCGCAGTGTGCTATCTTGGAGGACAGAAGAGTCGTAGAGTTCTACGTAGAAAGAAAGACTAAAAAAAGCCTGGTCGGCAATATTTACAAGGCAAAGGTCAAGGACGTCCTGCCTGGCATGGATGCGGCGTTCGTGGATATAGGCTGGGACCGCACGGCCTATCTCTTTATCTCAGAAGTTATGGTGCCTCCGGTGGAAAGCGAGGAGCCGGAGTGGGAAGAGGGAAAAGGCAGGCCTTCCATTGCAAAATTACTGAAGAAAGGAGAGGAGATTTTAGTCCAGGTGGTAAGGGACCCTATCGGGAGTAAAGGGCCCCGGGTTACCTCCTTCGTAAGTCTCCCCGGGCGCTATATTGTGCTTATGCCCTTCTCTCCCCAGCTGGGAGTATCGCGCCGCATAGGACATGTCAATGAAAGAAAACGATTAAGAAAGATACTCAAGGAGATTAAGCCCCAAAATATGGGCGTGATAGGAAGGACCATGGCCGAGGGGAAAAGCAAGCAGGACCTGCTTGTAGACCTGGAGTATCTTTTGCGGGTATGGCATAACATCAGCCATCGCGCCCGTAAATTGCCTGCGCCTTCTCCCCTTTACGAAGAACTTGAGCTGGGGAAGAGGCTTTTAAGGGACCTCTTTGACCCGGAAAAGGATAAATTCCTCACCGACTCTCCTACCCTTTTCCGCAAGCTGAGGAAATTTTCTTCGCAAATTCTCGGTACCAATAGAAAGGTGAAGATTGCTCTTTTTTCCCAGCAGGAGGGTGTTTTTGCTCACTATCACGTGGACGAGGAGCTGGAGAGAGCGCTTAGCCCCCAGGTGAGCCTGAGAAGCGGGGGAGACCTTACTATCCACGAGACAGAAGCCCTGGTGAGTATTGATGTTAATACCGGGAGGTACACGGGGGCAGAAAGCCTGGAAGAAACTGCTTTCAAGACGAACATGGAGGCAGCGGAAGAAGTTTTCCGCCAGATACAATTAAGAAATCTTGCCGGCATTATTGTAGTGGATTTCATAGACATGAGAAAGAGGGACCACAAGAAAAGACTGGAAAATTTACTTTACGAACTGGCTAAGAGGGACAGGGCACATACCCAGATATCAAGAATCACAGAATTTGGGCTGGTGCAGATGACCCGGCAGAAAGTAGCCCCCTCAATCTCGCATCTTCTCTCCGATAGCTGTCCTTTCTGCAAGGGCTCGGGAAAAGTGAAGTCTTTAATTACCCTGGCCAGCGAAGTGGAGAGTAGAGTGAAAAGAATTTTGCGGGAGAGAAAAGCAATGGTGATAAAAGTGGTGCTGAACCCTGACCTGTATGATTATATAACGGAAAGGAATCTGGTAAGGAGTATAGGGAGAATATTTCCCAGGAAAATTATCCTGGAGAAGAAAGCCCTTCCCTGGGGCGAGTACAGCATTCTTACTTCCGAGAGCAGAAGAGCAGGTAAGCTGAGACTGGGCTCCTCTCCCCCTCAGGATTAGGCCGGTAGAGATTTCAGGCCATAGTGGTTAGACTTTTGATGAGTATGACAGGCAAGTAGCGGGTAGATGGTAATGAGGGAGATACATTTTAGACTATAGACCGTAGACTATAGACCACAGACTGTAGACTGGGAGAGGCAGCTGCAGGATAGAGGCGGGGAACAGTAATCAATGGGCCTTATTACTCTTATTACCGATTTTGGCAGCCGGGACCACTTTGTGGGTGTGGTTAAGGGAGTGATACTTTCTATTAATCCTTCTGCAAAAATAGTGGATATAACGCACGAAGTTTCTCCGCAGAATATCCGGGAGGCTGCCTTTTACCTGCTTTCTTCTTACCGCTTCTTCCCTGAACATAGTGTGCACGTAGTGGTGGTGGACCCCGGGGTGGGGAGCAAAAGAAGGGCACTTGCCTGCAGAAGTAAAGAGCACTACTTCGTTGTTCCTGATAATGGCATACTTACTCCCTTGTTGGAAGAGCTGGAAGAAGTGGTTGTCCTGGATAGAAAGGAATTCTTCCTCCATCCGGTAAGTAAAACCTTTCATGCCAGAGATATCTTTGCCCCCTGCTCTGCACACCTGAGCAGGGGAATGGAATTGGCACAGCTGGGGACAGCTGTCTCTCTGGATAAACTGGTAAGAATTGCCTGGCACAATCCCCGTTTTACCCATGAGAGGGCCGAAGGTGAGATTCTGCATATAGACCGATTCGGCAATATAATCACCAACTTTGAGGTGACGGAGTTGCTTACCTGGAAGGGAAGCAGCGGAGTAAAAGTGATTCTGGGCAGGGAAGCAATAGAAAACTGGGTGGACTTCTATGCGCAGGGTGGTGATGTACCATTTTTAATAGAGGGGAGTAGCGGATACCTGGAAATCAGCCTCAGGAATAAAAGCGCTGCCCAATTCTTCCGGGCAAAAGAGGGGGATAGGGTGGTAGTGGTTAAAAATTCTCCACCCTTATAAATAGAGTTTCTTTTCTTATTATAGAGAGCCTGTCTATCTCTGAGAGGGCTTCCTTTAGATTTCTTTCCTTAGCTTCGTGCGTCATCATGATTATAGGCACTGCCTCGCCCTCTTTTCTTTCTGTCTGCACCACGGAGGCAATACTTATGCCCTTTTCTCCCAGTATGCCGGCAATACGGGAGAGGACACCGGGCTTATCCAGGGCAGTGAGCCTGATATAGTAACGAAGCGGTATATCCTGCGCCTCTGCCAGTTTAAGGGATGCAGAAGGAGGAAGAATAGCATGGGTGGTGCCTTTTAAGTTAAATAATGCTGCCTCCACCAAGTCACTTACCACAGCACTTGCCGTAGGGCGTGAGCCGGCTCCTTTTCCTTGCAGGGTTATCTCACCTACTTCATCACCTTTTATAAAAAGCGCATTGAATTCTCCCTTAACCCCGGCCAGCGAATGCGAGAGAGGAAGCAGGGTGGGATGCACCCGCAATTCCAGTAAATCCCCCTTTTTCTTTCCGATAGCCAGAAGTTTCAGCGTGTATCCCAATTGATGCGCATACTCAATATCTCCGGGCATGAGCTTGCTTATCCCTTCTACTAACATATTCCCGGGCTTAACCCATACACCAAAGGAAAGGTAGGCAAGGATGGAAAGTTTATAAGCAGAGTCCCATCCCTCTACATCCAGTGAGGGATCTGCTTCCGCAAATCCTTTTTCCTGTGCCTCTTTCAGGGCAGCTTCATACTCGTTTCCCCTTTCCATGCTGGTAAGTATGTAGTTTGCTGTGCCGTTGATTACTCCCAGAATTTTTTCAATGCGGTTTGCTACCAGCCCTTCCTTAATAGTTCTTACTACAGGGACTCCGGCCATTACACTTGCTTCAAAGAATATCTCCCCCTTGCTCAGCAATTCTTCCCCGCATTCGGCCAGGAGCGCCTTGTTCGCGGTTACAATATACTTTCCCTCCTGCAGAGCAGAAGTAATAATTTCTTTAGCCGGATGCATCCCGCCTATAAGCTCCACCACGATTCTTATCCGGGGGTCTCTTACCACCTCTTCCCAGGAGTCCGTAAAAGTTGCGGCAGGGATGCCTAAAGCTTCTTTGCGCGCAGCATCCTTGTCACACACCTTGAGCACCTGCAGTTCCACATCGCTGCGCGCCAGTAATTCTTGCCCTTTTTGCTTGATTATCTCCCAGACTCCGCTTCCCACTGTCCCCAGCCCGATTATCCCTATGCCAACTTGCTTCATGCAATTACCTCCTCTATTCTCCGGAAAGCTTTCTGCAGGTTCTCCAGGGAAGTGGCGAAAGAGAGGCGTATATAGCCTTCCTTCCCGAAAGGTTTTCCCGGCACCACGGCAACCTTTGCTTTATCCAGGAGGTAGAAGGAAAAATCCTGTGAGTTCATTCCCTGGTAGCTTATTCTGGGGAAAGCGTAAAATGTCCCTTCAATGGGTGAAGGGGTAAAAACAGGCAGCCTGCCCAGGCACTTTTCCACGAACTCTTTTCTTTCCTTGAAGGTATCTACCATGTGCAAGATTTCCTTTTTACCGCTCTTTATCGCGGCAAGAGCGGCTCTTTGAGATATAGAAGAGGCACAGGATACACTCTGGCTTTGCACCTTGCTCATTGCCTGGATGACCTCCTTATCCCCCCCTACGTAACCAATTCTCCAGCCGGTCATGGCATAAGTTTTGGAGACACCGTTTATGGTGAGGGTAATCTTCTTGGCAGCGGGGGAAAGGGCAGCGGGAGAGAGAGGCTTTCCTGCAAAAATGATTTCCTCGTAGATTTCATCCGAAACCAGGTAGATATTTTTCTCTACACATACTTCCGTAATTTTTTCTATCAGTTCTCCGGGAAATACTTTGCCGGAAGGGTTGCAGGGCGAATTTAGAATAAGGGCACGCGTGCGAGGGGTAATATGTTTCCTTAGCTCTTCTAAATCAGGGATGTGTTCCCTTCCGGTAGGAATGATAACGGGGGTGGCGCCAGCGAGTTTTACCTGCTCGGGGTAACTTACCCAGTAAGGAGAAAATATTATCACCTCATCGCCTGCATTAAGGATGCTCTGAAAAAGCAGGAAAAGAGCATCCTTGGCCCCGCAGGTAACCATTACCTCTTCCACTGCGTAATCCACCCCGTTCTCCTGCAGGAATTTTTCCCTTATTGCTTCTCTCAATTCAGGAATGCCGGGCGGAGGGGTGTATCCGGTAAAATTTTCCTGGATTGCCTTAATGCCTGCTTGCTTGATTTTCTCCGGAGTGGGGAAATCCGGCTCACCCGTGGTGAGGTTAACTACCTCTTCTCCTTTTCTTAAAAGTTCTTTTACCCTGGCGTTAAGAGACAGGGTAGCAGAAGGAGCAACTTTCTTTACTCTTTCCGAGAGGTACATTTCATCATCCTCCTCATGGACCTTACCGCCTGGCGTATACGATGTTCGTTTTCCACCAGGGCAAATCTCACATAACCTTCACCTTCCTCCCCGAATCCTATCCCGGGCGAGACAGCTACCTTAGCTTCTTTTAAAAGGTGAAGGGAAAACTCCAGAGAACCCATCTGGGAAAATTCTTCCGGTATCTTTGCCCATACGTACATGGTGGCCAGGGGCTTCTCGATTTCCCAGCCTATGCTTCTCAATCCCTTTATTAAGGTATCCCGCCTGGAGGCATACATTTTCTGCAATTCCTGCACGTAATCCTGCGGTCCTCGCAGGGCGGCTATGGCTGCTACCTGGATAGGAGTGAATATCCCGTAATCGTAGTAACTCTTTAGCTTGGTAAGAGCCTGGATGATTTCTTTCTTCCCGCAGGCAAATCCCACCCGCCAGCCGGCCATGGAATAAGTCTTGGAAAGTGAGTATAGCTCTATTCCCACTTCCTTTGCCCCCGGAGTGCTGAGGAAAGAAGGTGCCTGGTAACCATTAAAACAGACCTCGGCATAAGCGAAATCATGCACTATTAAGAGATTCTCCTCTTTAGCCAGCGCCACCACTTCCCGGAAAAAATCCTCGTTCACCACTGCAGTAGTAGGATTATGCGGAAAAGAAAGGATTAGGATTTTGGGAGGAGGAAACACCTCGTGCATAATTTTCTTTACCCTTTCCAGGAGCTTATCCAGGGGAAACAGCGGAATAGTGATTACATTTGTGCCGGCAATGGCTGCTGCATAGAAATGGCTGGGATAGGTGGGGGTAGGCACAATAACTCCTTCGCCCTCTTCCATGACCGCCAGGAAAAGATGGCTTATCCCTTCCTTGGAACCTATAAGCACCAGCGATTCTTCTTCCTCGTCCAGGCTTACGGAAAACTTTTTCTCGTACCAGGCGCAGATAGCTTTCCGCAGGCCCTTGATGCCTTTACTGGCCGAGTACCTGTGGACCTTAGGGTCTCTCAGTGTTTCTACCAGCTTGTTTATTACATGGTGGGGCGGAGAGGAATCAGGATTGCCCATCCCCAGGTCTATAACATCTTCTCCCTTTAAGCGTGCCTGGTATTTAAGCTTGTTAATCTGGGCAAAAATGTAAGGAGGCAGATTTTTTATGCGGGAAGATTCGAAATTACCACTACTTGACTCATTCATGACACGACTCTATTAAATAAATTTATAACCACAGAATATTACCATAAAAAGGGATAGGGAAGGAAGTAATTAACTACCCGGGCAACATCATCGGTTCGCAGCAGCCTGCACCAGTCCCCCGAGAAACTTAGCGGTTTCCTCCCCCAGCTGCGGTTGCCGGGGATGCTTTCGGATTACCTCAATCAGGGCGCTTCCCACCACCATGCCCTCTGCATGGGGATAAAGCATCTTTATATGCTCCGGAGAAGAGATGCCAAAACCCACTGCCCTGGGTAAATCAGTAATCTTTTGCAAATTTTTGAGGTAATTTTTGAGGTAAGGAGGAAACTCTTTCCTGGCACCGGTCACCCCGGTAACCGACACACAGTAGAGAAAACCAGTGCAGAGTTTTGCTATCTTTTCTGCTCTTTCCAGGGATGTGGTAGGAGAAACCAGGAATATTGTATCTATTTCATGGCTCCTGCATAATTTCACCCATTCACCTGCTTCTTCCAGGGGAAGGTCAGGAATGATAAACCCCTGCACCCCTGCCTCCTTAGCCTCCCTGGCTAATTTCTCCAGCCCAAACTGGTAAAAAGGATTGTAGTAACCCATAATCACCAGTGGGATATGGAATTTAGCGCGGTTCTTTTTAAGCAGAGCAAGCGTTTTGCCCAGGGTAACCCCTTTCTCCAGGGCTTTCTGGGAGGAGTACTGAATGGTAGGCCCATCCGCCATGGGATCAGAGAAGGGAACGCCGACCTCTGCTATACCGCATCCGGCATTCTCAATCACCCGGATTAGCTCTATTGTCTCCTCCAGGCCGGGAAAGCCTGCCGTGATATAGGGGATTATAACCCTCTCGCCTTTGCTCAACTTCTCGGCGAATACTTCCTTGATATTCATCCTCCCATTTTATCACAATTCTTTCCTATTCCCTCTCTCCCACATACTCCCTTACAATCTCCAGGTCTTTGTCCCCTCTTCCGGAAAGATTTACTATGATGATTTTATCTTTGCTGAGTCGGGAGGATAGTTTCATGGCATAGGCCAGGGCATGGGCGCTCTCCAGGGCCGGGATTATGCCCTCCACCTCCGAGACTGTATGAAAGGCCTCAATGGCTTCCTGGTCAGTGACCGCCGTGTACTCAGCGGTTCTGGTATCCTTAAAATAAGAATGTTCCGGTCCTACTCCCGGATAGTCCAGCCCGGGAGCCACAGAATGGGTCTCTATTATCTGTCCGTCTTTATCCTGCAACAGGTAAGAGAAAGCTCCGTGCAGGACTCCGGGAGACCCTTTTACCAGCGTGGCAGCATGTTTAAGCGTGTCTACTCCGTATCCTCCTGCTTCCACGCCTATAATTTTTACCCTGTCCCGGCGGAAAGGATAGAACAAGCCTATGGAATTGCTTCCTCCTCCCACGCAGGCAATGAGATAATCGGGCAGCCTTCCCTCTTTTGCCAGGATTTGCCGTTTTGCTTCCCTGCCTATTACTGCCTGGAAATCTCTTACCAGCAGGGGGTAAGGATGAGGCCCCACGACGGAACCGATAAGGTAATGGGTGGTTTTAACGTTGGTTACCCAGTCTCTTATTGCTTCGTTGATGGCATCTTTAAGTGTTTTGCTCCCTGAGGAAACCGGCACTACCCTGGCACCCAGAAGCTCCATGCGAAAAACATTCATCTTCTGCCTTTCTATATCTATCTCGCCCATGTAAACCAGGCATTCCATGCCCAGGAGAGCACAAACCGTGGCAGTAGCCACACCATGCTGTCCCGCACCGGTTTCCGCAATAATCCTCTTTTTGCCCATGCGACGTGCCAGGAGCACCTGCCCCAGGGTGTTGTTTATCTTGTGGGCGCCGGTATGGAGGAGGTCTTCTCTTTTGAGATAGATTTTTGCCCCGCCGATTTTCTGGCTGATTCTTTCCGCGAAATACAGGGGGGTAGGCCTGCCTGCATATTCACGCAGGTAGTAATTCAGTTCTTTCTTAAATTCCTCATCTTTTCTCGCCGCCAGATAAGCCGACTCAAGCTCCTCCAGCAGAGGGATTAGAGTTTCAGGGACAAATTTCCCCCCGAATTTACCGAATCTTCCCCTTTTATCAGGATATTTCATTCTCCATCTCCTTTATTCTATTTACCAGTTTTTCCATCTCTGAAAAATCTTTAATACCCGGTTCTTTTTCCACGCCACTGGCTACATCCACCGCATAAGGATGCACTGCTTGAATCGCTTCATGCACGTTTCCCGCATTAATCCCTCCTGCCAGGATAATGGGCACACCTAATTCTTTTGCTTTACGGGCAAGCTCCCAGTTAAAGGTTTTGCCAGTGCCTCCCTTTTGCCCTGGCGTGTAGGCATCTAAGAGGAAAGCCTTAACTTTCCCGCTAAAATTTTTCATCTGCTCAATGTCTCTTTCTTCCTTTATCCGGAAAGCCTTGATAACCGGCAGGTTGAGTGTATCTACAAACTCGGGGGATTCCTCGCCGTGCAGCTGCACAGCATTCAGAAGAGAGAAGGCAGCAATTTCCCGTATAATCTCCTCTTTCTCATTTACAAACACTCCGATGAGGGAAACAAAGGGAGGTAGTTGCCGGGAGATTGCCTTTGCTTTCCGGGGCGAAATGTAGCGGGGGCTTCCCGGGTAAAAATTAAAACCCAGTGCATCTATGCCCAGTTCCACTGCCTTCCGGGCATCTTCCGGGCGGGTAATCCCGCAAATCTTTATCCTCACCCTCATCATCTTAACACCTCAAAATATTTTCCCTGCATGGGTCGGGAAAGTGGCAAGTGAGGAATCCCGACGCCTGTCGGGGCACCTATGCCCCGC
>JALUVB010000039.1 GCA_027021085.1 bacterium | reverse complement strand
GAGCAGGGAAGTGCCTACCAGGACCGCGTCAAAGCCTGCTTCCCGCAGGATTTTTACCTGGTGGAATGAATGCACCCCGCTTTCGCTCACCTTCAGGCAGTGCTCGGGCAGTAGCCTGACCAGGTTAAGGCTTACATTTATATCCACCTGCAGGGTATCCAGGTCCCGGTTGTTTATCCCTATTATTTCACTTCCTGCTTTCAATGCCAGCTCCAATTCCTCCTGGTTGTGCACCTCTACCAGGGCTTCCATCCCTTTCTCCCTGGTAAGCGAGAGCAGGTCTTTCAACAATTCTAAAGATAATATTCTTACAATGAGCAGCACTGCATCTGCTCCCTTTGCCCATGCCTGCAGTATATCAGAAGGATGCAGTAAAAAATCTTTCCTTAAAACAGGCAGAGAGGTCTTCTCCTTTAGCCGGGAGAGCAGCTCCAGGCTTCCCTGGAAGAAATTCTCCTCGCTGATTACGGATATCGCGCTTGCCCCGTTTTCTTCGTATTCTTTAAGAATTTTCCCGGGGTCCCTTCCCTGCAGCAAATCTCCTTCCGAAGGAGAAGCCACCTTGATTTCGGTTATAAAAGATATTTCCCCTGGCTTTTGCAGGCTTTTTTTGAAGGGAATCAGGGGCAGGTGGGGAGGTCTCTCTCCCCTGATTTCAGGAGGGCGCTTCTTTTTTTTCCTCTCTATTATTTCAGCAAGAATCACGGGAGACTCCGGGTATACTCAACCAGTGCTTCCAGCTTTTCCTTCCCTTTACCAGAGAGAATCACCTCGCGGGCAATATTTATCCCTTCTTTCAGGCTTTTTGCCCTGCCGGCCAAGTAGATGGCAGCTCCTGCATTAAGCAGGACCATGTCTCTCCTGGCATCTTTAATTTCACCGGAAAGAATGCCTCTTAAGATGCGGGCATTCGCTGTTTTATCCCCGGCTTCAATATCTGCTGGCAAGCATCTCTTAAATCCGAGTTCTTCTGGGGTTAATCTGAACTTCCTTATCTCCCCATCCCGGTATTCTGCTACCAGCGTGGGAGCGGTAAGGGTAATTTCATCGTAACCGTCCTCTCCATGCACTACCATGGCAGCTATATGTCCCAGGTTTTTTAGCACCTCAATGAGAGGCTGGATAAGGTGCGCACTATACACCCCCAGGATTTGGATATTAGCCAGGGCAGGGTTGGAGAGCGGGCCCAGGATGTTGAAGATACTGCGCATTCCCAGTTCTCTGCGCACGGGAGTAGCATATTTCATCGCCGGATGGAAAGCAGGGGCAAAAAGAAAACCGATACCAATTTCCTCTATGCATTCTGCCACCTGGGAGGGAGTCAGCTCTAATTTCACGCCCAGCTCGTTCAGCACATCCGCACTGCCACACCCGGAGGATACCCCGCGGTTGCCGTGCTTTGCTATCTTTATTCCTGCTCCGGCTACCACGAAGGCCGAGACAGTGGAAACATTAAAAGTCCGCTTCCCGTCTCCTCCCGTGCCGCAGGTATCAAGCAATCCCTTTTTTCTGTCCACTTCCACGCGCAGGGATTTTTCCCGCATTACTTTTGCCGCCTCGGTAATCTCCTCTATGCTCTCTCCCTTCATTTTAAGCGCCACCAGGAAAGCTCCTATCTGGGCAGGAGTGGCTTTCCCCTCCATGATATTCAGCATTGCCTCCCGCATCTCGTGGGGGTTAAGGTTTTCCCTGTCTGCTAACTTTTTAATAAATTCCTTCATAACTTCACCTCCCCAGAGCAAGAAAATTCTCCAGTAACTTTAATCCCTCCCGGGTAAGAATTGATTCAGGGTGGAACTGCACCCCCTCCAGTATAAACTCTTTGTGCCGGATGCCCATAATCTCTCCCTCTTCCGAGCGGGCGCTGATTTCAAAGCAGCCAGGCAGGCTTTTTTCTTCCGCGGCCAGGGAATGGTAGCGTGTAGCCACGAAAGGATTGGGGAGGGAGGTGAATATAGTTTTCCCGTCGTGATGTATGAAGGAAGTCTTCCCGTGCATGAGTTTTTTCGCCTGGACAATCTTCCCCCCGAAGGCATAGGCAATGGACTGGTGTCCCAGGCATACCCCCAGCATGGGAATCCTGCCGGAGAAAGTTTTCACCACCTGCACGGAAATCCCGGCTTCCCGGGGAGTGCAGGGACCGGGAGAAATTACAATGTACTGAGGAGATAGTTTTTCTATCTCCCCGATAGTAATCGCATTGTTTCTGAATACCTGCACCTCTTCGCCCAGTATCTCCAGGTACTGCACCAGGTTATAGGTAAAAGAGTCGAAATTATCAATCATCAAAACCATAAGATGTCCCTTTTTCTTCTAAAATATTATGTGATTATATTATAAAATAAAACCTCTTTATTCACAGAAATAAAAGCAAAAAGCGAAAATTTTCTCCCCACCGGTTTCCTATCTCTCCCCTCACTACTCTCTCTATTCACTGCTTACCGTTTACTGTTCACTATTTACCCTTCTCCCTCTTCTGCTTACTTCAAGCCATTTTTAGACCAGTCAATAGC
>JALUVB010000038.1 GCA_027021085.1 bacterium | reverse complement strand
TTTGCTCCCAGATAGTTCCGTTCATTATATCTACCCAATATTTTCTCTTCTACCTTTTCCCAGGCATTCCTCAGATCCTCATAACGCTGGATACTTAAACTAAAGTAGGCTGTGCTACCCAAAGAAGCAATCTTTCTCATGCTTCCATATAAACAGAATAATTCCAGGCTTACTTCCCCAGGGTCCTCGGGGGAATGAATCCGATAAATACTTTTATCTTGCAGGATAAATTTCTCGCTGGAGGAAGGCTTTAAGAAATACTCTCCTTCTCTCACAGGGTTGAGGGGTATATTATTATACAAAAGGTCAGTGGTAAGTATTAAAATGACAAAGAAGGAAAATGTCTTAAAGCTAACTTTTTCCTTGAGAAACAAAAGACTGGTAAAGAAAATAGCGGAAAAGATAACGGTAAACGATAAAAGTGATTTTTTAAGAAAAACAAAAAACTTCTCCATTACCCTAAAGTAGTAATCAATAGTCTCTCCCCCTCCTATACCTTTAAGTAACCCAAAGGAAGGTAGCTTTCCATAATACATATTAACTATTACAGCCTTGAATCTGGGTAAGAATAACGGTCTTAGCAGAAGAAAAAGAAAGGAAAAAAAGATAATGCCCGCTCCTGTAAAACCCAGCTTCTTGACCAACCGCTTCATTCTTTCTTCCTGTGCCTTCTCTTTAAAAATTTTTAGTCCAAATGTCGCCAGCAGTGGTAACAAAAAGTTCACTATAGAGAGCCAGCGGGCAGGCACGCGAAAGTAATTAAAGCCAGGCAAATATACGAGCAATCGATAGAGAGGGGTGTACTTACCCAGTGCCAGAATAAAAGAGACAAGCACTATGGAAGCAAAGAACTTGATATACCGACTCTCCTTTCTATAACACACCGCGATTATTGCAAAGAACAGCACCACAACTCCTGAATACCAGTACTGTTCCCAGAAGTAAGGCTTGCCTATATATTCCGGATATATCCCAAAAAGATGGGGGAAAATTCCGGTTAAAAGATGATAGGGAAAGAGAGAAAAGGAAGTCATTTCTTCGTAGGTAAGCCCAGCCGTTCTTGGGGAAAGATTCTTGAGCTCCCAGAGAGGCAATAATTGATACAGAGAGAGCAGAATTCCTATGCTCCAGGTTACAAGGAAAAATTTCCAGATACCCAGAGCTTTTCTCTGATCTCCGAGTTTAACGCTCTCCCATATTACAAAAGAGCCAAGTACCAGGAGGAAGTAGAAGAGAATTTGCGGATGAAATTGCGTTAAAGCCAACGCTATAGATAGGGAGGTCAGGATATAGAAGTACCCATTACTGCTTCTGTAATGCAGGAAACAGAAAAAGAGGAGGGGCATCCAGACCAAGAAAGAAAATATATCCTGTTGTAATACATGCACTAGTAAAAACCCGCTCAACATGTAAGCGATACCTGAGAACAAGGCTAGAGTGTAATCTTTGAATAACCTTTCTGCTAATTGATACATAAAAAAACCTGCTATAAATAACCCAGATAATACAAACCAGGAATACGCAGTAGTAGTTTTTATAGGGAGCAGGAAGAAAAGATTAAAGGGATGGATTCTTCCCCCTAGGCTCAAGATTGTATAAGAAGGGATACCCAGAAGCACATATGGATTCCATAGAGGGGAAACATGCCCTTTAAAAGAGTTGATAATAAAAACTTTTGCGGGATAGAAATAAACAGAAGTATCTAAAAAATAGAAGGTTTTCCTTAAAAAGATAACCTTATAAAAAACTACAAGACAAATTAAGAATAGAAGGATTGCAGGAAATACTTTTCTCTTGAAGATATTAGCATCCCCCCTTCATAAACCCTTTATTGCTAAAAATCCCTGGAATTGCCCTTTGAACTCTTCCCAGGAGCGAATAGAGAGAAGGTGTTTCAGCAGATAGGAAGGTCTAAGATAGAATTCCTTGTAGGCTCGATTCAAGAAATTTTTAAATTCTTCCGGCGTAATCCCTTCGGGTGTGTAAATTATAGCTGTATGGTCTACTATGCTGCTTCTCTCAAAATTGAATTTATACCCTTTCTTTACTAAATTATGGTAGATCTCTGTTCCCGGGAAAGGAACAAACTTGTTAAAATGGGCATAGTCCAGCGGCAAGCTTTTGGCAAATTTCAGAGTTTTCTCCATACTCTCCTTAGTTTCTCCTGGAGTCCCTATAATAAAATCCGCCCGGACACTCAACCCCACTTCCTTAGCCCAGAAAACGGCTTGTGTGTTATCCTGTACTGTGTTCCCCTTTTTGAGTAACTTTAACATTCTATCATCCCCTGACTCCAACCCATAAAGCACCTGCCAGCAGCCAGCATCCTTTATGGCTTTCAGTATTTCTTTATCCACACTTTTTACTGCTGTTAAACATGTCCAGGGAATACGATGAAGCCCCTTTTTCTGAAGCAACGCACAAATTTCCAATACACGAGATTTATTAAGGGTGAAAGTATCATCAAAAAACCGGATTTCCCGGGCACCATATTTACAGACCAACTCTTCGAACTCCTGCACTACCCTCTCGGGTGAGTGGAACCTGACCCTATTACCAAACACTGCCCTATCACAGAAAGTACAACGGTTAGGGCATCCCCTGCTAGTCATCATCACTCCCAGCGGAAGCCTTCTGTAAGAGGCAGGAGTGGGATGATAGACTTTTAAGGGAGGAAGAAGATACCGGGCAGGAAGAGGTAATGCATCCAGGTTCTTTATGTATTCCCGGGGAGGGGTAAATTGAATCTCTCCCTTCTCATCCCGAAAGACTATCCCCTTAACCTCGTGTAAGCTCCGCCTTCCTTTTTCCGCCAGGGTCCTCGCCAATTCCAGCAAGGTAAATTCTCCTTCGTTTAAAACTCCTATATCAAAGACTCCCCTCTCCATAACCCCTTGTGGGTCAGCAGAGACATGGGCACCACCTATAACTAAATACACATCAGGATACTTCTTTTTAATCTTGCAGGCCAAATTCTCAGCCACATAGTAAGAAGGTGTGGTAGAAGTAATACCAACTAATGAGTACTTCCCTTTATCCAACCCCTCATAAAGAGTCTTTTCCTCCCCGCCTATACTAAAATCAAATACCTTTACTTCAAATCCTTCTCTTTCCAGCACCGTTGCCAAATAGGTCAAACCTAAAGGAGGAATTATGTTTAACACTCTCTTTATACTCTTGGAGCCTCCTGCCACATCCTCCGGACGATAGGGAGGATTGATCAAAGCAATTGCGAATGACATAGTTAATTTTACCAAAAAGAATATTTTTATTATACTATACTAATATAAATAACACGGCATGCAACTTTTTTGGGTAGCTTACGGTATAAAATTCCTGCCTTTCCTTTCTAAGAAAAAAGAAGCAGAGGAGGGCAAAAACCGCTTTCTTGTCGTACCTGTGCAGGCAGGTACCCAGGAGAATAAGACTTAAGACTCACGCATGGTATATTAATAACTGATGGAATACATCCCTCTCAAAATCAAAATAGTGATAGGAATCTTAATTGCCTGTTTTTTTGTGCAGGGATTTTTGAGCTTGCAATCCAAATCTCCCACTTTTGATGAACCAGTGCATTTAACTGCAGGCTACCTTTACTGGAAGGCACACCGTTTTGATTACAACATTATTCATCCTCCCCTGGCAAACCTTTTAAATGCTTTCCCTCTCCTTT
>JALUVB010000037.1 GCA_027021085.1 bacterium | reverse complement strand
TTATATATCCCTGGAAGATAAAATAATTCTGGGATTGATGAATTTTTCCACCGACGTATACGAAGAAATTATCCTATCCCTCCCCGGGTTAGCAGGCAAAAAATTTGCAGTTTTCAGGCTTAATGAAAAGGGCAAAAGGGAAGATATCACGGATAGAGTGAAGAAAAGAGAGCGTGCAGGGGAAAAATGCTTTTCGTTGCAACTGACCTTCATCCCCGCTTCTTTAAATGTGTTGATATTCGAGTTATAAACCAGGAGGTATTACCATGAACAATTTCACGCTTACCAGCAACAAAAAAAGCTCCCGGCATAATTATTCTCCCGCTATCGGGATTGACGAAAGCAACGGTATCTGGGTTGCCTGGCTCAGCCTGAATAAAGAAGGAGACGATATTTATTTAAAACGGCTACAAAACAGCCAGTGGTCAGAAGAACTTAAAGTAACCGATAAACCGGGAATTATTTACCGCCCCTGCCTGGTTACCCATCCCCAGGATGGGCTATGGGTTCTCTGGGTAGAAAAAACATCTGATACCTGGAAATTATGCGGAAGAAATTACGATATAAACGGCAATTTGAAAGGAGATTGGGAATATATAGATAAAGGCCGTTCTTATAACCTCCACTCCCATTGTGACTGCAAGGGCAACATCCACCTTGCCTGGGAGAGCCATGCAGGCGGGAAAACAGTCATCAGAACGGCTAAACTTGCAAAGGGGAATTTATCTACTCCCCGGACTATCAGTAACCCTCTTTTCAATTCCTACGACCCCTCCCTGGCCAGTGACAGCAAGGGAAATTTATGGATAGCCTACACCTCCTTTCAACAGGGAAATTACGATATCTTCTGTCGTTCTTACAGTACTGAGGATAATTTCCTGGGCAAAGAGCAAAAGGTAAGCTGGATACACGGGTACAGCTACTATCCAACAGTAACAGTAGATTCCCAGGATAGGATATGGTTCAGCTTTGTATCCTACGTGGGAGAATATCGTATGAAAGAACTGTTTCCCCTGGTAAAAACCGAATTACGGAAAAGACATCACTCCTTCTGGCTTAACCAGAGATACATTTATTGTGTCTGCCTGGATAAGGGCAAGTGGTATATTCCCATAAAGAAAGATGCTCCTCAACCTTCGCGCTGCACAGGTGTAGTCCCGGTACCGGAAAATGCTATTTATCCACATATAACCTTTGATTCTTCCGGGAAACTGTGGGTATTTTACCGATATTTCTGCTTTAATGAGAAAACTCCTGCCTGGCGAAGTCAAATCTCCGCTGTCTATCATAAAGGAGATAGATGGTCTCCTCCGGCAATAGACCCGGCCGAAGAACTCCTGGGTGAGGCAGACCCCATACATTTAATGCAGGACCAAGAAGGCAAATTCTGGTATGCAGGACAGGTAGATTACAGAAAATTTCCCGAATACTTTGAGAAAGAAAAAGGTGAGGAAATTTATCTGGATTATCTTGACCCCCAAGATATGGAAGGAAATCCCCCGGAACTTTATCCCCTGAGCAAAAGTTATACCCCGGTAATGCCATCTTCCAACGCCGAGGTAAAATCTTATTTAACCCTACGGGGAAAGAGGTACCAGTTAGCCTTTGGCAATATTCATCGTCATTCCGAGATCTCGGGCTGTGACAGACCGTATAACGGCAGTTTTGACCTCCATTATCGCCACGCCCGGGATGTTATGGGAGAGAGTTTCAGTGCTCTTACAGATCACGGGACAAGTGGTGATGACCTAAACTGGCACAAAAATCTCAAGGCAATAGCACTTTACCACTCTCCCCCCTTATTTGTGGCCATCCCCAGTGTGGAATGGACAGCCTCGGAGAGAAAGGGGGTGGAGAAACTGGGAGAAAGCCTGGGACACTACAACATCCACTATTTCGGGGAAGACCGGGAAGCTGTTCCATATACGGCACGGGACTTTGGCTACAGCGATACGCCGGATAAAATCTGGCACCTTTTAGGCAGTAAAAAAGCTCTAACCATTGTTCATCACCCGGCTGACTGGGACCACCACCACGGGTGGGACTACTACCATCCCCAATTTGAGCCGGTGGTAGAAATTTTCCAGGATTTGAGGGGATCAGCAGAATACGGAGGATGTCCGGGCTCCACGGGATGGCGCCAGACTCCGCGGGAAGGATGCTTTGTACAGGATGCCTTGGCAAAAGGCTACAAGCTCGGCTTTATAGGGGGAGGAGACCACTTTGGTGTAGCAATGGCCGGTGTATATGCAGAAAACCTTACCCGCGCCGGGATATTTGAAGCGCTGCAAAATAGAAGATGCTTTGCCACTACCGGGATAAAGCTTCACATAGATTTCAGGCTAAACCAGACATTTATGGGAGAAGTGTTGCAATTGTGCAGAGAAAAAGAACGCATTCTCTATATCAAGGTAAGTGCACCCGAGAATATTCTCTCTATCACCATAGTTAGAAATAACCAGGACATTTATACCCATGCAGGTAAAAGCAAAGAGGAAAATTTTGCCTACCAGGATGCAGAATCACTAAAAAACCTGTTGCAAACACGGGAAATAGGGGCACCATCTGTTTATTATTATTTACGCATCATCCTTGTAAACGGCGAGATGGCCTGGGCATCTCCCATATGGATAGAAATAAACGAATAAAAAGACAAATAGGTGAGGAAATAGGTGCTCCGGCATGCGCCGGGACAGGGAACTGGCAACTCATAACTTTTAGACTTTAGACCGGGGGAAGCAGTGAACAGTAAATAGTGAACAGTGAATGGTGAGCAGTTAATGGTAACCTGGTATCCTGGTAATCCTGGAAGATTTTCTTATGGGTATTGGATTTTTAGGAATAATATAAACCATAACCCGCCCTGCCTGTCATGCCCGCCTGTTCTCAGGTGGGGCGAAAAAGGCAGGGAAGTCGCCCTATTTTAATTCCTTCCCCCTATTTCGAGAAGATTTTTAGTGAGGCAACTGATAGTCTTGACAAAGACGAAAAAAATGGATTATACTTATGATATAGTGATATATCAATATGAAATTAGAGTTTAAAGGTGGGGTGTTATGGAAGAGCTTAGATATGTCCCCAAATATATTCAGATAAAGAAAAACCTGGAGAGGCAGATTAAGCAGGGAATTTATTCTCCGGGAGACAGAATTCCAACCGAGTTTGAGCTGACGAAGATGTATGGAGTCAGCCGTATAACGGTAACCAACGCTATTAAAGAACTGGTAAATGAAGGGCTCTTAGTGCGAGCTGGGCCCAAGGGAACCTTTGTTTCTGAAATAGAGCAAAAAATAAAGTCAGAATCTATTGCCGGGCTTCTACTTCCAGCCAGAGGGCATCTCTTCGGAGAATTTTCCCGGCATTTAGTGCAGAATCTGCATGCGGCGGACTACTACTCCTTCGTATGTGATACAAGTTTGCTGGCTCGTCATTTTAGGGAAGAGAAGAAAAAAATTCAACGTTTTTTGAGTGCTGAGTTTGGCACCCTGATTGTTGACGGGGTTTCTATTTTCCCTTTTGACCTGCTTTTGCAGAAAAAGGATATTGACAGGTTAATATTTATCTTCCGCTTTGAAACCTCGCTTTTATTCCCACAGGCCATCAAAGTGCTGAGTGATTACGGGGAAGGAGCTTATTTGGCCGTCAAGCATCTTCTTGAACTGGGACACCGGAAGATACT
>JALUVB010000036.1 GCA_027021085.1 bacterium | reverse complement strand
TTCTTGCAAAATCTATCTCCTTTACCAGGAAACCAGGACTACCAGGGAAACAATTCACTGTTCACTGCTTACTATTCACTATCTTCCCAGTCTACAGTCTAAAGTCTATGGTCTATAGTCTAAAATGTTCCCCTCGCTACCCGCTACTAACTACTCACTACTAAGTTGAAGGTATATTTACTCAAAAAAAAGTCGCACATGGCATTATTAGTTAGTTTGGTTAGATGAAAACTATATCTTTGACATCAAATTAGTATCAAATGCTCCGGCCCTGCCCTGGAAGCAGGTAAGCAGTCTTGATTCTCAAGGCAGGACTGGCAGATTATCCAGGGAAGTTTCCTCGGAAAACCCCATAAGGATATTAAAGTTCTGCACTGCCTGGCCGCTGGCTCCCTTGGTAAGGTTATCTATGGCGGAGACTACAATCAGAGTATTGGTCCTTCTTTCCATCTTTATTCCTACGGCACATATATTCGTCCCCCTTACATATTTAACTGCGGGGAACTCGCCCAGCGGCAGCACCTTCACAAAAGGCTCTCGCTTATAAAACGAGAGGTATTTCTGATAAATCTCAGCCTCTGCCAGGTTTTCTTTGAGTTTGACATAAATAGTGGCAAGAATACCCCGGTTGTAAGGAGCAAGATGGGGCACAAAAATTACCTTTGTCTCTTTTTCGCATAAATGGGACAATTCCTGCTCCATTTCCGGCTGGTGACGGTGCGAAGCAATAGCATAGGCACGGAAGTTCTCGTTTATCTCGGGGTAAACCAGGTCCATGCGGGGATTTCTCCCTGCCCCGGAAGCTCCGCTCTTAGCATCAACTATCACTGTATCCGGTACAATTAACTTTTCCCTGAAAAGAGGGGCAAGCCCCAGAATTACCGAGGTGGGATAACATCCCGGATTGGCAACCAGTTTCTTTCCCCGGATTTCTTCCCGGTAAATCTCCGGCAACCCATAGACCTTTTCCTTGAGCAAATGAGAAGAGTTATGTTTAACGTAATGATTTTCGTAAATTTCCGCCTGGTCAAAACGATAATCAGCCGAGAGGTCTATAATTGTCTTTCCCTCTGCATAGAGTTCAGGAACAAATTGCATGGAAACTGCATGGGGCAAAGCCAGGAAAAATACTTCTGCTTTCTGGCTCATCTCCTCCCTATCAATCCGGGAATAACAGACAAGGTCTAAAGCAGAAAACTGCGGAAATATTTTGCCCACGGGAGTATCTTCTTCTATTTTAGCCGCTAAATAGGTGATTTCTACCCGGGGATGAGAAACAAGGATGCGCAAAAGCTCTTCTCCCGCATACCCGCTGACCCCTATAATTCCTACTTTTACTTTACTCATTTGCTCATTTTCTCATTTTACTTCCCTATTGTAAAGAAAGTGGCAGGATACCACCCTCCCCTCGCTACTCGCTACTTTCTTAACATTCACTATTCACTGTTTACTGTTCACTGTCCTCTAAGTCTATAGTCTAAAGTCTAAGGGCTATAGTCTAAAAGAGTTGTGAGTTATGAGTTGCCAGTTTCCAGTTACCAGTTCCCTGTCCCGACGCATGTCGGGGCACCTATGCCCCGCCTGTGTTCTGCATTCTATATCCCCTTTCCTCATCTAAAGTCTCAAGTCTATAGTCTAAAGTCTTTCTTTGATGCCTGCTTCCGCAGGCATGACATGCAGGCTATTTTTGTGTTGGAAATTCATTCTTTGTTTACCATCCCTGCTTACCATTCTACATTTCCCTTTTTCTAAGTCTATAGTCTACAGTCTATGGTCTATAGTCTAAAATGTTCCCCTAACTACCCACTACTCACTACTTACTTACCAGGCCTTAACTTTCCCCTTCCTATGCTGGAATAATACAGGCCTACATTAACCGCTTTTGCCGCATCAAGGATATTTCTCCCATCTATAATCAGGGGGAAAGAAAGCAATTCTTTTATTTTTTGAAGATTAAGGTAATGGTACTGAGGCCAGGAAGTAAGTATAAGTAGAGCATCTGCACCCTGCGCTACTTCATAGGGGTCTGAAACGTAGCCTATTTCCGGATAGAGCTCACGGAAGGTATTCATGGCAGCAGGGTCATGTGCCTTTACCTTCGCCCCCTTGTCCTGCAACATTTTTACTATATCAATAGCAGGTGACTCCCTTATGTCATCAGTAAACGGTTTGAAGGCTAACCCTAATATCCCTATTGTCTTTCCTTCCAGTTCACCCAAAACCTCTTCCAGGTCTTTTATCACCCTCTCTCTCTGATAATAGTTGATTTTTTCTACTTCCTTCAAAAGGGTAAAATCGTAGCCCAATTCGTTTGCTATATGGAGAAAGGCAGAAACATCCTTGGGGAAACAGGAGCCCCCGTATCCCACTCCTGCCTCAAAGAAGCTTTCCCC
>JALUVB010000035.1 GCA_027021085.1 bacterium | reverse complement strand
GCAAATCTCAGCCTTCCTTCTCCCACGTTTGCCCTTACTATCTCCTCTAATCCAGGCTCATAAAAAGGGACATCTCCCTTTTTAAGAATTTCTATTTTTCTCTCATCATTATCCACACAAACCACGCTATTACCCAATTCTGCAAAGCAGGCTCCGGTTACCAATCCTACATGTCCTGAACCTATGATACTTATCTCCATACTCAGCTCCTTTTCTTTAAACGCGTGAAAAAATCAGGGAAGTCGAGAGTATTAAGCACATCCTTACTCTCCAGCCAGCCTCTTCTGGCTACCCATACCCCGTATTTTATCCACTCCAATTGTAACAAATGATGCGCATCAGTCCCAATAACCAACTTAACTCCCATATCTTTTGCCATACGTACATGGGTGTCTTTGAGGTCCATCCTGTCGGGATAGGCATTTATCTCCATGGCTGTGCCGGTTTTAGCAGCATGATGCAGTAGTTTCTCCATATTAATCCTGTATGCTTCCCTCTCTCCCAGCAATCTTCCCGTGGGATGGCCTATTATATCCACAAAAGGATTTTCCATTGCCTTCATAATCCTTTTAGTCATGCTTTCTTCTTCCTGTTTGAAGTTGGAATGTACAGAAGCTATAACTACATCTAATTCTCTTAAAAATTCATCCGGGTAATCCAGGGTGCCATCGGGAAGAATATCCACTTCCGTTCCTGCCAGCACCTTTATCTCCGGCATCTCTTCATCCACGGCGCGGATTTCCCGTATCCTTTGAAAGAAACTATCTTTGCTTACTCCCCCGGCCACTTTAAGGCTCTGGGAATGATCAGAGATGCCGATATACTCATAACCCTTCTCGCGAGCGGCAATAGCTACTTCTCTCACCGTGTTCGCACCGTCGCTCCACATGGTATGAATGTGAAGGTCTCCTTTTATTTCTTCCATCCGCACAAGCCTGGGCAATTCACCTCTCTGGGCAGCTTCAACCTCCCCCCAATCTTCCCTGAGCTCGGGAGGAATATAGGGAAGGCCTACGGATTGGAAAATATCCTCCTCTTCTCTGCCCCCTATCCTTTCCTCTTTTTCTCCTTTCTTCACAAAAACACCGTACTCATTTATCTTTAAGCCTTTTCTCACTCCCAATTCCCTTATCCTGATATTGTGAGCCTTGGAGCCGGTAAAGTAGTGAAGTGCAGCCCCGAAACTCTCCTGTTCCACCACCCTTAAATCCACCTGTCTCCCTTCTCCTACCAGGATGCTGGATTTCGTGCTTCCCTTTGCCAGCACTTCTTCCACCCGGGGCAAGGAGGTGAATATATCCATCACCCTTGCCGGATGCGGGGAAGTGGCCAGTATGTCAACATCGCCTATCGTCTCTCTCCTCCTCCTTACACTTCCGCAGTAGGCAATCCTTTCCACAATTCCCGCCTCCTGCAATTTTTTTACTATGTCCTCTGCCAGCACCAAAGCCTCGTGCAGAGGAATACGCTCTTTTCTTTCTTTTACCAGCTTCATACCCTTAAGTATATTCTCCTCTGTCTTTGGCCCCAGGCCGTAAACATTTCTCAACTTTTTTTCCCGGGCCGCTTTTTCAAGCTCTTTCAGGGTGGAAATCCCAAGTTTTTTATACACTAATGCCACGGTCTTTGGCCCCATATCCGGGATACGCAGCATTTCCAAAAGACCCGGAGGAACGCCTTCCTTAAGCTTCTGGTGATATTTCAGCCTGCCTGTCTCAATTATCTCTGTAATTTTTTCTGCTATACTCTGCCCTACCCCGGGGAGTTTATACAATTCCCCCTTTTTGTAGATTTCTTCTATTTCCTGCGGAAGGCTCTCCAGAAGCTGGGTAACTTTCCGGTAGGCTCTCACTTTGAAGGGGTTCTCTTCTTTTATCTCCAGTATGTCGGCAATTTCAGAAAATATCCTGGCAATTTCTACATTAGTCATCTTTCCTGACCATTACAGTAACTACAGAGACTACTCCCTCCTTCCTGCCCACGAACCCCAATCCTTCGCAAGTAGTTGCTTTTATGTTGACCCGGGAAGAAGATATTCCCAGTTCCCGGCATAGGACATCTTTCATGGCAGGCTTGTAAGCAAGAATCATGGGCTCTTCCATCATAACCACAGCATCAACATTTACTACCTTACCCCCGTTTTCCTTTACCTTTTGCATCACTTCTTTAAGGAGTTTAATGGAAGAAATGTTTTTCAATTCCTTCTTAGAAGGTGGAAAGTATTCCCCTATATCCCCCAATCCCAAGCTTCCCAGGAGGGCATCCATAAGGGCATGTATGAGAACATCTCCGTCCGAGTGTCCGGAAAGACCCAGGGGATAAGGGAGTTTTATCCCCCCCAGGTAAAAATCCCGCCCCCGCTCCCAGGGGTGAATGTCTATTCCTATCCCTACTCTCAGTTCCATCCAGCTAAATTATACCATGTTTCCCGGGGCATTCCGGGACCGGGTTTTCAGGCAAGATGTAAGATTACAGAGGGGAAGAAGCAGGCAAGTGAACAGCGATAGTTTCCCGCTGCTCCCGATTTACCTCAGGAGAAAACCCGGCTCACTGCTTACTTGCTTGTCTCCTTGATGATACCTTCGTCATTCACGGGTACTTCTTTCTGAACAGCAACACAACCGGCAAGAATTAACAGGCACAACATTATTACCAGCCACCATCTCATGATAACTCACACTCCCTTCTTTACAGAAAGCCTTCTGCTATCCTTTATCCCGTAAAGGGCTGTCCAGAAAGGTACTCCCAGCCCCACCAGTAGCAGTACAATGGAAAGCGGTGAAGGAGGAGGAATAGCAGAGGATACTTCCTCGGTTGCCTCCAGGTCAACCTCCTCATCCAGGATTATTCCCTCTTCATCTATATTTACCTCTTTCTCTTTTACTGCTGCACCTTGGGGGAATAACCACAGTTGTGCCCCCCAGGCGAGGAGAACCAGGCCTATAAGCGTCAAGGTAAAAAGGATCCACCCCTTTTTCTTTTCCCCTGCATACAGGTGCCCCCAGCCTGGCCAGAGCAGGCTCCTCAGCATGATTTTTTTATACTCTTTACTTTTCACCATTTATCTGTCTCCCAGCGAACCCCTTTCGTCTCTTCAAACATCTTCCTTACCGGTTTGTAGCCTTTCATGGTAGGAAGCAGGAAGAAGATTACATCCATACTTTCTCCTGAAGCAAGCTTCTTCTTGGGAGGGACATCGCTAACCCCCACCTGCAGTTCTCCCCCCAGAACTCCCGCCACCAGCATGCCATCGGTTATCATGCCCAATCCCTTGCCTTTTCCGTCAGTAAACCATACCCAGGGATATGCACCCTTTCCTATCTTCATGGACCTGCCCGAGAGCAGACCTTTTCTTACTATAGTAAATGCCCTGACCTTTCTGCCCTCTGGAACCACATAGTATTTAAAGTGGTCACTGAATCCCCAGTTGAAACCTGCTTCTGCTTTACCTTCTCCTATGTACCTAAGTTTGGAGACCAGAACCAAACCAGGATAGCCTTTTCTTATCTCCAGGTTTGTCTCAAGCACGTAATCAGTAATATCCCGCTGCTCCTGGTCCTGTAAGACAAATTTTATTTTTATTCCTTTTTGGTTTTCCTCATCCATTACCACCTTAACCTCGTCAAACCTTTTTAAAGTCATTTCCTCTTTATTGGTAAAATCTTGTGCGGCAAAATAAGCAAGATAGCTCCCTATCCTGAAAACCTCCGGTAGAATCCGGTAGCTGTATCCTTCTGAAAATAGCTTTACCATGGCTATCTTGTCGTTCATCTTTACCAGCTGATAGCCAAATTTTTCTTCAGCAGGATATAACTGCAGGGTGATTAACAACAGGCTGAATACTAAAAAGAAACAGGAAACCTTTCGCACAATTCTCTCACCTCCTTTTTTGCTTTTTCTAAAATTTTCTCTTCCCCCCGGTGAGACAGCACCTCGTCTATTAAATTGGCTATGATTTCTATTTCTTCTTCTTTCATCCCCCGTGTAGTAATAGAAGGCGTGCCGATTCTTATCCCGCTGGTTAAAGCAGGAGGCAGAGGGTCAAAGGGAATGGTGTTTTTATTTACACTTATGCCTGCCTTTCCCAGCATTGTTTCTGCTTCTTTGCCGGTCATTTTTTTAGCCCTCAAATCGACCAGGAAGAGATGATTATCCGTGCCTCCGCTTACTATTCTATATCCCTTCTCCCGGAGCAAATTTGCCAGAAGCCGCGCATTTTTTACTATCTGTTTCTGGTACTCTTTAAAGTCTTCTGAGAGGGCTTCTTTTAAACATACTGCCTTGGCTGCAATAATGTGCATGAGCGGTCCACCCTGGATACCGGGAAACACCATGGTATCAATAGCATGGGCAAATTCTTCCTTACACATAATCAGCCCTCCCCTGGGCCCCCTCAATGTCTTATGAGTAGTAGTAGTAACAAAGTGAGCATGCGGGAAAGGAGAAGGATGCACGCCGGCAGCCACTTCACCCGCTATATGAGCAATATCCGCCAGGAGGTATGCTCCTACTTTGTCGGCAATCTCACGAAAAGTCTTGAAATCTATTATACGAGAGTATGCACTTGCACCGCATACGATAATGCGGGGAAGATATTTCTTGGCTTTATCCTCCACATCGTTAAAATCAATAAGTTCATCCTCTTTTCTAACCCCGTAGAAACATGGACGAAATACTTTTCCGGAGAAATTTACCCTGTGTCCATGCGTGAGATGCCCACCGGAAGAAATATCCATTCCCAGGAGAACATCGCCCGGATTCATCACCGAGAAATAGACAGCCATGTTTGCCTGACTCCCCGAGTGAGGCTGTACATTCGCGTGGGGAGAGGAAAAGAGTTTCTTGGCTCTTTCCACGGCTAATTTTTCCACTACATCCACATATTCACATCCTCCGTAATACCTCTTTCCCGGATAGCCTTCCGCGTATTTGTGGGTAAGAATGGAGCCCTGTGCTTCTCTTACTGCCCGGGAAGTGTAATTTTCTGAAGCAATAAGAACCAGGTTGTTCATTTCCCTGTCTTCTTCATTTTTTATGGAGTGATAAATCTGGGGGTCAACAACTTTTAAATCTTCTCCCATAGCGTTTTCCTTTCTTCTATAAGCGGTTTAGGGGAAAGCTTGCTCCCCAAAGACTTAATTCCGCAGAAAGTCAGCCTTATTATACCTCTAAAATTTTCTCTCGTCACTGTGCCTACGGCAATGTCTGCCTCAGGATATACCCGATAAGTCAGAGACTCACATATTTTTGATACCTCCTGGATGGTGAGATCCTCCCCGCCGGCAATACTTATGAGCAGTCTTTTAATCTTCCTGGATTCCTCCTTTTTCCAGCCCATAGAGTTAAAACCTTTTTCTATTGCCTTCAACGCACGCTTTTCCCCGCTCTCTTCCGCCCATCCTATCATTACCTCTCCCGCCCCTTCCAGAATCCGGCGCAGGGTGCTGACTTCCAGGTTGATAAGAGAAGGGTAAAGCATTGGTTCAAGCAGGCCATTTACCACATCGCAAATCGTGGAGTTCACCCGGGAGAAAAATTCCGCCAGAGGAAGATTGGGATACAACTGGTAAAAATGCTCATTCGGGAAAACCAATATGGCATCAGCGCTTTCCCCTAAGCTCTCTTTGATGCTTTCCGCCCTGTTTCTGCGCATTTTCCCTTCAAAATGAAAGGGGAAAAGAAGCACAGCAATAGTTAAAATACCCAGGTCCTTCAGGATTCTGGTCAGGGGAGGGAGATATAAGGCGCTGGTTTCCCCTCCCAGACCGGAGACTATCAAAGCAATCTCGGCATTCTCCAGGTAAGGAGACAATTCTTCTCTCAATAGACTCAGACTTCCTTTCTTTCTGCCTTCTCCCCGGCTGAGCTGCACCTTGTAGGGAAGGCTTATTCCTTCCAGAGAAAGGGGGGATGAATCCAGGGCAATAAGTTCCAGGCCATTTAAAGAAAGCTCCTGGAAAGCTTTCAGTATATTTACCCCTGCCCCTCCCAATCCCAGGATTTTTATCCCGGAAATAGTAGATAATTCCAGTTCAAAAGTCATATCTTTTCTTTTATCCAGTTCAATAGTATATAAAAAGGTTTGAGAAAACGGGGGGGAATGGAATAACTATCCGGGCTCTCTCTGCGGACAAATTCCATAAGGGCCCAGGCAGAAGCATATTCAGGAAGCGAAGGCAGCACAGTACCCGGAGGATGGGATACCCGTACAGGCAAGTTGAAAAATTCTTCAAAGAATTCATCAATTCCTTTCAAGTTAGAAGAACCACCCGTAAGAATAAATCCGGCAGAAAGATGTGCAAGATAGGGCCTAAGAATAACAGAAAGTTCTCTGAGTAGCTTTTCCACCCCTTCCTCCAGGATTTCTGCCACCTCCCACTGGGAGAAAGTCACCTCTTTTCTCAAGCCTTTTGCCTTTACAGGACGATGCTCCGAAAGATACCTGAGGCACACCCCTTCTTCTTTCTTTATCCTTTCTGCCTCAGAGAGGGTAAGGCGCAACCGCGAAGCTAACATGCGGGTAAGCTCCTTCCCGCCCCTCGGCAGCACTTTTATTTCTTCAATTCTGCCTTCCCGAAACACACATATCTCTATGGTCCCCTCTCCTATATCTACTACAGCCACACCCAAGTTTTTCTCTTCCGCGTGCGGGATGTATATGCTCTGGGGATAAGGGGAAAAAACAATCCTATCCACTTTGAATCCAGCCCGGTTTACACAACGAATAAAATTATCCAGGGTAGTGGAAAGGGTGAGAATAACCATAGCTTCCGTATCTAGGTTCTTTCCTTCCATATACAGGGGATTAACCACTTCGGATACCTCTCCCACCTGGTAGGTAAGAGGGATAGTATGAATAACCTCCCATCCACTGCCCCGTTTGGCCTTTTCACCCGCCATGGAGAGCACCTTTTTGATTTCTTTCTCGGTTATCTCGACGTCAGAAGAGTCAATCTCCAGGGTAGTGGTTTCTTTTCTTACATGGAAAACCCCGCCCGATATACCCAGGGTAAGAGAATCGGGCAGGGAGGGAGAGGAAATGCGCTCTATTGCCTCTTTTATACTCTCAGCCTGTGTTTCCAGGTCAACTATTTTACCCATATTCATCCCCTGGGAGGGAGCTACCCCCACGTAAATCTCCTCTTCCCCGGATATGAGAAAAGCCACGGTTTTGGAAGTTCCTACATCCACTGCAAGAGAAAATCCCTTATCTCTCATTTCACTATCACCTGCTCCCCAAATCTCAGGTCTATATAATAAGAGACTTTTACCCTGCCTAAAATTTTCTTTAGCCTCCGTATCTGGGGTTCAACGTCTTTCTGGGCAAATATCACTTTAATCCCCTTACCTATCCTGAAAATCACCGCCTCACTCTTTACCTCTATGCTTCTCACCATAAGTTCCGGAATCTCTTTCTGCAAATCCCTGTAAATAAGCACTGCACTCTTCAAATCAGGATACACTTTCCCTCCTTCTATCTCTCCTCTGCGCAGAAGAATGGGATACTTGACGGGGTTACTTACCGCAAAAGCCATGCCTTCCTCATCAATCCCCCACCATTTGCTTCCTTTTCTTATGCACAAGACCGGTTTTCTAAGCACTATTTTCCATTCTACGGTGGAGGGAAGCAATTTTTTTGTCCTTACTTCTTTTATGCGGGGGTCTTCCTCCAGTGCCCGGGCCTTGTCTGCCAGGGAGAAAAGAAATATATTCTCCCCCCGGGACTCCTCCACCAGGTAGGCTAAAGAGGGAGGATTTACTATAACGCTGGCAATACGAAGAAAAGGGGAGAAAAAGATAAACCAGAAAAAACCTCCTATCCCTATCACCCAGGGAAGAAGTTTAAAAATGATTTTTTTCTTAAACAACTCTTACCTCCGGCTCCAATAGTATCCCCCACATCCGGTAAACTTTTTCCTGAATAGTCTGCATCAAGTCCAGGATATCCGTTGTTTTGCATTTTCCCACCCGGACAATAAAATTGGCATGCTTGGGAGAAACAAGCGCCCCTCCTTTCCGCAATCCCTTCAATCCCGCGCGCTCAATCAAAAGTCCGGCCGGCATCCGGGGAGAAGGATTCTTAAAAGTACAGCCTAAGGAAGGATAGGCATGAGGGAATTTCTTGCGTCTTTTCTCCATTATCTCCTTTATCTTTTGTTTTACTTTTTTCTTATCCGAAGAAACAAAGCGCAGCCATGCCCCCGTTATTATACCGGAGGTATGCACTCCTTCTCTATAAGCGAAGCGGGGACGCATCACTCTTTTACTGCTTCCCTCCCACACCTCTACGCTCTCCACATACTCACCCAGAGAAAAGCCCTCGCCTCCTGCATTCATTACCAGCGCTCCCCCCACACTTCCCGGGATACCGGAAAGCCCCTCTATGCCTCCCCAGGCATGCGAGATAAAAAAATTCAGCAGAGAGGCCAAACGCACACCGCATCCTGTCCATACTTTATCATGCTGTGGAATTATTTTCCGAAAACTGCCCTTTAGCTTTAAAACCACGCCGGGGAACCCTTCTTCCCGAAAAAGAGTATTCTTCCCCTCTCCTATAACAAAAAGAGGGAAATTAAACTCATCTTTTATTTTTAGCAGGGGAAGTATCTCATCTTCCGAGTTCAGTATAAGAAAAAGAGCTGCCTTCCCCCCCACTCCCATAGCATTCAACCTGCTCAAAGGATACTCAGGGTAAAAATCTCCTTTTACATGCTCAATCAAGCTCTTCTTCCAGTTTTCCATCACTTGATGAAGAGATATGGTAAAATCACAGGTAAATTATACCACAGGGATGGAGGATGTGAGTGGGAAGGCAGGAGGCAAGATACAGGATATCTGTCCGTTTCCCGACCCCGATTTATACCGGGGGGAACAGGCAGGCAAGATATTAAGTAAGTGAGCAGGAAAGGAATGGATAAAATAAAATGAACAAAAGCAAAGTTTACCAGGTAACGCCTTCCGTAGAAAACGCCAACGCAATAGACTTCGAAGAGGCTTTAAACCCGGAGCAGCGAGCCGCTGTATTGCACGATTCCGGGCCAGCCCTGGTGCTGGCCGGGGCAGGAAGCGGCAAGACCAGGGTAATTACCTACCGGGTAGCTTATTTAATAAACAAGGGGATATCTCCCTCTCGCATATTCCTGGCTACCTTCACCAACCGTGCGGCAAAGGAGATGGTCAGAAGAGCAAGCAGCCTGGTTGGCTTAGACCTCTCTTCCCTCTGGGCAGGTACATTCCATCATTTATCTAACCTCCTGTTAAGAAAAAATGCTTCATTTATCGGTTATTCCCGTTCTTTTACCATTTTAGACCGGGAAGACAGCCGAGAACTCATCAAAACCATAAGAAATGAAAGAGTAAAAAAGGGGGACAAGAAAAGGTTCCCCCGGGCAAATGTGCTGCAGGACATCCATTCCTTCCTCATTAACACCAAGAAGAGCCTGGACGAAGTAGTGCTGGAGAAATACCCGGACTTTATTGAGATGACGGAAATTTTCAAGGTTATATTCCAGGATTACCGGAAGAGAAAAAAAGAATCAAACCTCATGGATTTTGATGACCTGCTTTACTACCTGGATATCCTGCTGGATGAACCGCGCTTCCGGGAGACGTACGGCAATTACTTTCTCCACATATTAGTAGACGAGTATCAGGATACCAACCTTCTCCAGGCAGAAATCGTCCAAAAGCTCGGTTCTCTCCACCACAACATAATGGTGGTAGGAGATGAACATCAATCCATCTATTCCTTTCGCGGAGCACGTTTTCAAAACCTTCTGGATTTCCTTGAAGAGTATCCAGAGACTAAGATTTATACTATTGAAACAAATTACCGCAGCACCCCGGAAATACTCCGCCTGGCTACCTCTATAATTTCATCCTCCAAGTTTTCCTTTAAGAAAGGGCTCAGACCCGTACGGCCAAACGGTGAAAACCCGGTATTAGCCGCGTGCCAGGACGTCTACCAGCAAGCCTCTTTCGTGGCCCAGAGAATCTTAGAATTATACGAAGAGGGCATCCCGTTTTCTGAAATGGCGGTTCTCTACCGCAACCATTTCCACTCCATGGAACTGCAGATGGAATTCATCCGGCGAGAGATACCTTTCACTGTACGCTCCGGCCTGAGATTCTTCGAGCAAGCTCACATCAAGGATATAGTAAGCTTCCTGAAAATTATCCAGAACCCGAAGGATGAGCTCGCCTGGAAAAGAGGGCTTAGACTTTTCCCTTCTATCGGGGAGAAGACAGCGCACCAGATCTGGGAAAGAGTAAGAAAATCTTCTCTTCCCCTTAAAGCACTGGGGGGAATGGAAATAAAAAGAGAATCCATGCGGGAAAGCATAAGGGAAATATACGAAATACTTTCCCGGGCAGAAAGAAACAAGGATAATATTTCCCTGATGATTGAAGAACTACTGGACAGTTTCTACGCCCAATACCTGGAAGCCAATTACCCCAACTGGCGAGTAAGAGTGGAAGACATAAAACAGCTGGCACGCTACTCGGAAACTTTCTCTACCCTGGAAGAATTCCTGAGCGAATTATCTCTCATGGGCGGAGCACGGGGAGAAAGCATGTTTGCACGAGAAGACGGAGAAGCAGTAATCCTTACCACCGTGCACCAGGCAAAAGGGCTGGAGTGGAAAGTGGTTTTCATTATCTGGCTGGCCGAGAACCATTTCCCTTACTACAAATCCATCACCCCAGAAGAAATAGAAGAAGAAAGGAGAGTATTCTACGTAGCAGTAACCAGAGCCAAAGACCTGCTCTACCTGCTCTATCCCCTCACTTCTGGCTCAGACCCGCATAATTTTCTTCTCTTAAAACCTTCTCCTTTCTTAGACGACCTGGATGATTCTTCTTACGAAGAGTGGAGTATAACATGAATATATCGGAAGAGAATGACATCTACTCCCAGATAATCCGCTTCTTTGACCCGGTTGGCTTTCAAGCCACTCCTTCCGGGTACCAGTTTATTTTTCACCAGATGTTTGCCCCCTTCAAGGAAATCAGGCAGGAATTCGAGAGCAGAGGATTTCACATATTTTTAAGAAAAAGAGGGCAAGAGAAATTCGGCATCTTAGTAAGAATCCCGCCACAAAAGCCCGATTCCCCCCGTGTTCCCCTCATCCTCCTGGTATTAACATTTATCACCACCACCTGGGCAGGAGCAAACTATTCCTATTCCCTGGTAAGAGCAGGCTACATTTCAAGTGTATGGGTGGGAGCATTAAGCTTTTCCATAAGCCTGTTAATAATCCTGGGAGGGCATGAACTAGGACATAAATTCACCTCCCTCAACCACCGCGTGCGCGCCTCCGGCCCCTTTTTCATACCCCTGCCTCCCTTTATCTTTCCCCTGGGAACAATGGGAGCAATAATAAAAATGAAATCCCCTGCGCCGGATCGCAATGCGGAGATAGCCCTGGGAGCAAACGGCCCCATTACAGGATTCCTGTTGAGCATCCCCATTCTCATCCTGGGGATAAAACTTTCCATCCCCGTGGATTACTCTACCTACATATCAGGGAAAGAGGTGCTTATTTTCGGAGAACCGCTTATTTTCCAATGGCTTAAACACCTGATACTAAACCTCCCTCCCGGGAAAGACATTATCCTGCATCCGCTTGCCTTCTCGGGCTGGGTAGGACTATTCGTTACTGCTCTCAATCTAATCCCCCTGGGGCAATTGGACGGGGGACATGTCTTGATGTCCATTATCGGAGAAAAAAGGTTTCGCAAGCTGAGCTTTTTCATCATAGGAGCACTCTTCATTGCCGGCCTGCGCTACTGGGAAGGATGGCTGTTCTGGGCATTCATCGGCATCTTCTTCTCCTTTGCAGGAAACCCGGGGCCGCTGAATGGATTAAGCAAGGTAGGAAAACGGGAAAAAATTATTGCCTTAGTATGCGCCCTGATTTTCATCCTTTCTTTCATGCCCGTGCCTGTCAAATACATTGCCATCCCCTAAAAATAGCTAAAAATGACTGCCGGAAGGATAGAATCCCAGCTTCATGCCGGGATAAACGCATGGAAAAATATAGAAAGGCTCAACCTGCACCCAGTAGGTTCAGGCCATTACAATGAAGTATACGAGTTCTCCGATGGGAAAGAGTGGTATATACTCAGGATAGCTCCCGAAGAAAGTGTCCCCAAGCTCTTCTACGAGATAGACATGATGCACTCAGAGCCGCCGATTCATAAAAAGGTCAGACATCATACCAACATCCCCGTGCCCGAGATTGTCTTCTGCGACTTCAGCAAGAGCCACCTAAAGCGGGATTACTTAATCATGAAAAAGATGCCGGGCAGGGAAGGCGGATACGACTTGAGAGAATTGGGAAAATATATTGCACAGCTACACAGCATCAAAGGCGAAGGTTTCGGTTACCCCGACAGACATTTTCCCCTGGGTGAAACCTGGCAGAAAACATTTCTGGAATATGCAGAAAGAATATTTTCTGACTGTCTCAGGGTAGGAGCAATTACCCGGAAAGAATACGATACCTTCCTGGCCGCATATAAAAAGCATAGTTCATCCCTGGAAGAATGCGAGCCCTCGTTACTACACCTTGACCTCTGGTACACGAACATACTCACGGAAAACCGCAAAATTACTGCTGTCCTGGACTTTGACCGGGGCATGTATGGTGATATAGAACTGGAGTTTGCCGTGCTGGACACCTATGCTTCCGCCACTCCAGAGTTTTTTGCCGGCTATGGCCACCCCAGACCCCAAACCTATAAAGCAGGGATAAGAAGGATACTCTACCTGGTATACGAACTCATAAAATATGCCTTTATCAGGCTTGCCCGCAACAATAGACCTCGCACAGCCAGAGAGCACGTTAACCAATGCTTATCCCTCCTGGGGAAAATATAACCAGGGTAAATACCATGGGCTAAGAGTTGTGAGTTGCTCCCGATGTTCATCGGGATGAGTTGTGAGTTCCACCTATGCCCCCGCCTGTATCCTGGAAGAGTTGGGAGTTATTCCCGATGGACGTTGGGATGAGTTGCCAGTTCCCTGTCCTGGCACATGCCGGGGCACCTATGCCCCCATGTTAGACTATAGACCGTAGACTTTAGACATTAGACGGGAAAGACACATGATACGCGGGACCAACTCACTATTTACTATCTTCCCTCACTACTAACTACCCGCTACTTACTGTCTCACTGTTCACTGTTCACTATTTACTGCTTACTATCCTCCCAGTCTATAGTCTAAAGTCTATGGTCTAAGGTCTAAAATCTACCCGCTACCCGCTACTATCTACTCACTGCTTTACTGGATGCCTGCTTTCGCAGGCATGACATGCGGACTGGTTCTTGTCATTCTTGCAAAATCTATCCCCTTTACCAGGAAACCAGGACTACCAGGGAACCACGATACCGAGTTACCGTTAACTGTTCACTGCTTACTGTTTACTACTCCCCTAACTACCCATTTCCCACTATTACCTGAAAAAACAGCTGTTTTTTTATAATACCTCCAGATGGAGAGGTGCGAGAGCCTGGTTGATTCGGCATCCCGACGAATGTCGGGAGAAATCGTGTTTCCCTAACAAAACTCCTTA
>JALUVB010000034.1 GCA_027021085.1 bacterium | reverse complement strand
TTCTGTATTGGTGAAGATATAGGCATAGAGGGTGGTTTCGGAGGTGCCTTTACCGTGACTCTGGGTTTATCCGAGGAGTTTGGCCATCAGCGTATCCTGGATACTCCCATCTCCGAAGCCGGTTATACCGGTATTGCCATAGGAGCTGCCCTCATGGGAATGAGGCCGGTGGTGGACTTTCAATACTCGGATTTTCTCTTCTGCGCTATGGACCAGCTGGTCAACCAAATGGCAAAATTGAGATACATGTCCGGGGGTAAACTAAAAGTTCCCATGGTAGTGCGTGCTCCGGTAGGCGCCACTGCCCGGGGAGCGCAACATGCCCAGTGCCCGGTTTCTTATTTTGTCCACCTTCCAGGAGTTAAAGTGGCCTGTCCCTCCACGGCTTACGATGCCAAGGGCCTGCTCAAGACAGCTATCCGGGACGATAACCCGGTTATTTTCTTTGAACACAAAAAACTATACGGCAGTAAAGGAACCAGGAAAGTTGAGGGGGGTATGGATGTCCAGGGTGAGGTGCCGGAGGAGGAGTATCTCATTCCCTTTGGAAAAGCTGAAATAAGAAGAAAAGGGAGTGATGTAACTATTGTAGCCACCTTAAAAATGGTCTATGAAGCGGTCAACGCTGCCAATATTCTGGAGAAGGAAGGCATAAGCGCAGAAGTTATTGACCCCCGTACCTTGATTCCTCTGGATAAAGAGACCATAATCAACTCAGTGCAGAAAACCGGCAGGTTAGTAATTGTGCATGAGGATAATCTTACCGGAGGCTGGGGAGCGGAAATAGCCGCTGTAATAGCCGGAGAAGCTATTGAGTTCCTGGATGCTCCCATAAAGAGAGTAACTGCCCCTGATACTCCGGTGCCCTTTGCTCCGGTGATGGAAAATTACTATGTGCCGGATGAGAATGACATCATCCGGACGGTGAAAGAAGTTATGGCATAAAACACATTTTGAAAAGGAGGGTTGATTATGCCAGAAGCAGATACCAGAACGGGAGAGAAGAAATTTTACGAAGATATTCCCATGAAGACGCCGGGATTCTTTCTCAAGGGATCCAATGCGCTTGATTGGGGGATGAAGAATCGTTTGGCACGGATATTTAATCCAGAAACCGGGAAAACTGTGATGTTAGCTATAGACCATGGCTACTTCCAGGGACCGACAACAGGGCTGGAACGGGTTGATTTGAACATTGTTCCCCTCATTCCCTATGCTGATGCGCTTATGTTGACCCGGGGAATCTTGCGCACCACCATACCACCTGCTTCAACCAAGCCGATTGTTATGCGGGCAAGCGGCGGCCCAAGTATCCTCAAGGAACTCTCCAACGAAGAAATAGCTGTGGACATAGAAGATGCCATTCGCATGAATGTTGCTGCTCTGGCAATTCAGGTATTCATTGGCGGCGAATTCGAGACCCGCTCGGTGCATAATATGACTCGCCTGGTGGATATGGGGTTGCGCTATGGCATACCGGTGTTGGCAGTGACTGCTGTTGGCAAGGAGATGACCAGGGATGCGAAGTACTTTCGCCTTGCCTGTCGTATATGTGCGGAACTGGGAGCACAATTTGTGAAAACCTACTACGTTCCCGAGGGTTTTGAAACCGTAACTGCCTCCTGTCCTGTTCCCATTGTAATGGCAGGTGGCAAGAAAATCCCGGTTAAGGATGCCCTGACCATGGCTTACAACGCTGTCCAGCAGGGAGCGGCGGGTGTGGATATGGGAAGAAATATCTTCCAGAGCGAAGCACCCATTGCCATGCTCAAGGCAGTAAAGGGTATTGTGCATAAAAACATGAAACCTGAAGAAGCATATGAATTGTACCAGTCATGGAAAAACGAGAAACAGGGCTGATGTCTGAAAATATTCTCCAGCGGTTACACCAGTGGACTCCTACTATCAGCGTGGGAGTGCTTACTGCGGATATGCTGGCTCTGGGAAAGGAACTATCTATCCTGGAAAAGAGCGGGGTTAAGCTTTTACATATTGATGTTATGGACGGTTGTTTTACTCCGATGATGACTTTTGGCCCGCCATTAATCAAAGCAATGAAAACCTCACTGCTCAAGGATGTTCACCTGATGATAGAAGAGCCACTGGAGAAAGTGGCTGATTACGTTGCTGCCGGTGCAGATATGATTACTGTACACGTGGAATCCGGCCGGCATATTCATCGGGTTCTCCAGCTTCTACCTACCATGAGTAACGTAAATGGGGCCGAGAGAGGCTTGGTGCGGGGAATTGCTCTCAATCCTGGTACCCCGGTAGAGACCGTTCATCCCCTCATAGACGAGGTAGATGTAATTTTTCTTCTGGCTGTTAACCCGGGATGGAGCGGGCAGAAATTTATTGCTTCTACCCGGCGCAGACTTGCTCAGGTAAGAAAGATTATAGATGCCTCGGGGAGGGATATTCTTATTGCTGTGGATGGAGGAATTAAGCGGGAAAATATTGCCGAGGTAGCTCGCATGGGAGCAGACATCATTGTCACCGGGAGTGCTGTGTTTGATGGAAAAGCCGTGGCGGAAAATGCCCGCTTCATGCTGGAATCGGTTAAGAATATTAAGAAAGGTGGGTAAATATGGAATCTGAGGCAGAGAAGAGATTGGCAAAGGTAGCCCCTATACTGCGTGGGCTTCTCTCAGAACCCTCGGGTAACGAGGATATCCCGTATTCCCGTGTAATTCTGAAGTCTGTTACTACCCGGGAAGCACGCGATTTCGTAGCTTCGGAGAATAGGGATAACTTAAAGTTGTCCCCGGTTCCTTTGCAGAATACTGAAATGCCGCCGCTGTATGTGGATTCACTTGCATATGAGGCTTCTCCGGAAAAAATGAGGGAGCAGTTAGATGGGGCAATCAAAAGTTACTCCAAAGCCCATGGCTCAAAACCAAAAGTCTTACTTTTACCTGGAGTAGGAATCCTTTATGCGGAGAAACCACTAAAGAAAACTCTTCCTCTGCAAAGCGAAGTTGCTCTGGTAACCGGAGCAGCCGGGGCAATAGGGTACGGTATCTGCCTGGGATTATTGGAGAAAGGCTGTTATGTGGCGGCTACGGATTTGCCGGGAGAACGTCTGAATGGTTTGGTGGAAGAACTCAGGGAAATAGCGGGAGAACGGGTTATAGGGGTTGAGCTTGATGTTACAGAGAGAGATTCAGTAGCTGGTGGGTTCAAGCGGGTAAGCCGGGTTTGGGGAGGAGTGGATATTGTCATAGTAAACGCAGGTATTCCCTTGATTGGCTCTCTGCTGGAAATGGACCTGGAAGATTTCCGGAGGCTGGAAAGAGTGAATGTTGAGGGCACTCTCTTAACCCTTTCCGAAGCAGGCCGTCACTTGTGTTTGCAGGGAACGGGAGGAGATATTGTGATTATATCCACAAAAAATGTTTTTGCTCCGGGGGCGCGTTTTGGAGCTTACAGCGCCACCAAGGCAGCAGCACATCAATTAGGACGTATTGCCAGTTTGGAACTGGCGGAATTTGGCATTCGGGTTAATATGGTAGCTCCCGATGCAGTATTCTCAGCCGGGAAACGCAAATCAGGGTTGTGGGAAAGAATAGGCCCTGACCGGATGCGCCACAGGGGAATAGTGGATGAAAAAGACCTGCAGGATTACTACCGCAACCGTAATTTGCTCAAGGCCAAAGTAACTGCACAGCATGTTGCCAATGCAGTGCTCTTCTTCGTAAC
>JALUVB010000033.1 GCA_027021085.1 bacterium | reverse complement strand
AACTCACAACTCTTGGACTTTAATCCTGAACCAGGTGCCGCTATATTCCCGGGTGCAGATAGCTCTTTTCCTTGAAGCAAGAGGTGAATCAGATTATAATGAAGCTATGGAACTAAGAACAGATTTACTTCCCCGCCAGGTGCAGAGGCTCCTTCTTCTTCCTCAAATGCAGCAGGCCATGCAAATTCTCCAACTGCCTATTATGGAATTGAGGAATATCCTGGAGCAAGAACTTCAACAAAATCCTTTTTTAGAAGTAGTAGAAGAGGAAGAAAACAGGGAGGAAGAAGAAATCAACGATCCTCTCTTGGAAGAAATACTTAATTTAGATGACAACTGGAGAGACTATTTCCAGGCTACACAGAATATCCGGGAAAGAGGAAGGGAAGATTATACCCACGAGATTTCTGCTCGTCCACCTTCTTTGCAGGATACTCTATTGCGGCAGCTCAGAATGTCTGATCTTTCTCCCAAGGAACAGGAAATAGGGGAGATTCTTATTGCTAACATAGATGAGAACGGTTATCTCAAGTTTCCCCTGGAGGATATTGCCGAGGTATTGAAAATTTCTTCTTCCGAAGTTGAAAAAGTCCTGAAAGTCATTCAGTCGTTTGACCCGCCCGGGGTGGGAGCCAGAAGCCTGGAAGAGTGTCTTTTATTGCAGCTGGACAGGAAAGGAGATTCTAATCCGATACTTCGCCTGGTGGTTAAGGAGTACCTGGGAGATATTGCCGGGAAAAAGTTTTCTTTTCTGGCCAGGAAGCTGGGGATTTCAGAAGAGGAGATAAGAAAGATTGCCGGAAAGATTGCCGCCTTAGAGCCCAGACCGGGCAGGGAATATTCTTCCCTTCGTCCCCTGTATATAACCCCTGATGTAAGTGTTAAGAAAACATCCCGGGGTTACTCTGTATTGGTAAACCAGGATGAGGTCCCCCCTATAAGAATAAGTCCTTTATATAGAAAAATATTACAGGAAAGGAAAAAGAAGAAAAAGGAGTACCAATTCTTGAGAGAGAAGCTGAGAGATGCTATGTGGCTGCTGAAGAATTTGAATGGCAGGTATGACCTGATAAAAAGAGTTGCAGAGTTTATCGTGGAAAAGCAAAAAACGTTTTTTGATAAGGGGCCAAAACATCTCAAACCTCTTACCTTGAAAGAAGTGGCTGATGTCCTGGAGGTACACCCTTCTACCGTGAGCCGGGTTACTTCCCGTAAGTACATGGAAACACCGCGAGGTGTTTTTCCCATGAAGTACTTCTTCAGCGGTATGGCGCCGGGTAACGAGGATATGTCCAGCACCTCTCTCAAGGAAGAGGTCAAAAAGATTATCGAGAACGAAGACCCTGAAAAACCGTTAAGCGATGAAAAAATAGCTCAGATTCTTAAGAGCAAGGGGTTTCCTATTGCCCGGCGAACAGTAAGTAAATACCGGGAAGAGCTATCCATCCTCCCTGCCCGTATGAGGAGAAAGTAGGTAGTATTGCATGGCTGGTGAATTAGAAAAAAAATTGGAGGCACTCTCACGCATTTCTTATGCTATTACTTCTGACCAGTATATTGAAGATATTTTGAAGCTTATCGTAACGGTCACTGCCGAAGTTATGGGATTCAAAATATGTTCCCTTATGCTGTTGAACCCGGAGAAAAAGGAGTTGACCATAAGGGCTACCCAATCGATAAGCAATAAATACCTTCATAAGCCTCCTGTTAAATTAGGGGAGGGAATTGCCGGGAGGGTAGCTCTGGAAAACAGGCCCATTGTCTCTCCTGATGTGCGGGAGGACCCGCGTTATTTTTACCAGGAGATTGCCAGGGAGGAAGGGCTCTGTTCACTCTTATCTTTGCCCTTAAGGGTAAAGGGGAGAGTAATAGGGGTGTTAAATTTTTATACTTCAGAGCCCCATGAGTTTACCCCGGCAGAGATTCATATTTTGGAATCTATTGCCAACCAGGCAGCCATCGTGATAGATAACTGGAAACTTATGATTGAAACACAAATCATAAAAGAAGAGCTGGAAACAAGAAAAGTAGTAGAAAGGGCAAAAGGGATTCTTATGAAAGAGGAGGATATTGACGAAGCAGATGCCTACAACCTGATGAGAAGGTATTCTATGAAGACAAGAAAGCCCATGAAAGAAATTGCCGAATCCATTATCCTTACCTATGAGCTGAAAGAGAAGAAATTGGCTAAGGGCAGAAAAAAGGATTCAGGAAGCAGTGGGAAAGTAGCGAGTAGCGAGTAGATAGTGGCGAGGGGGGCAGGAAAGACTATAGACGTTAGACTGGGGAAGCAGTAAACAGTGAGCAGTAAATAGTGAGCAGGGGCTGGTATCTTGGTAGTCCTGGTTTCTTGGAGAGGAATATGGATTCCCGCTTTCGCGGGAATGACAAGAGAGAAGCAAAAAGGAGAAAAACCAGCCCACATGTCATGCCTGCGAAAGCAGGCATCCAGGATTTTAGACCTTAGACCATAGACTTTAGACTATAGACAGGAAGACAGTGAATGGTGAATTGGTATCCTGGTTTCCGGGTAATCGTAGTTTCCTGCCTGCTTTCCCCCCATATCCGTCGGGAGAACGGGTAGGGCATTTTCTGGACAGTCAACCTTAAAAGTCGTTCATGGCTTTAAGAATCAATAGTATCTCCTATCCATATATGTCCCTGGAATTTCATTTTATTTGTATCCACTCTGTATTCCAATACTCTTCCCTTGAGAGAGGAAGGCGAGTTCTTGATAATGCCGTTACGGGAAGAACCAGAAAAAGAAACAGCGGGGAGATTTTTTCTCCCTTTCACCCGTAAACTATTTTTTACCTTTCCTTCCCAGAGATTTGTCCAATCTTCTGCAAGTTCAGGAAAGCTCCTGCTTTGCCCCATCTCGTATTTTGCGTATTCATCTTTTAACATCAGGGAGGCATGCACTTCCCTGATGTTAAATTTTTCTTCTTTCTTGCCTTCCCATGACCATACTATTCCCCTGTCTTTCACCCGTAATCTCCATTTCTGAAGCAGGGGAAGGAAGAAGTGCCTGCCTTCAGCTACAAGTTCTCCTTCTTTCTCCTGGTATACGTTCCATGTTCCCTTAAATGATTCCCGCCACCCTTCTGGAGTGAGTATGCTTACGTAAAGACCCCAGGAAGAGGTGATTTCTCTTCCCCGGTAAAAGATTCTTCCCCTTCCTCTATCCAGGAAAAAGGAAATGTTTCCTGCTTTCAGTCCCTGCTCCTGAAGTTTTCTGAAAATTTCCTTTTTCTCTGCTTCTCTTCGTTGGTAAAAATCTTCCTCTTTTTCCCCCAGGGCTATTTTCCCCTTAAAGAGCAGGTTTCTTCCCTTTTCTATATTGACCCTGTATCCCCTGAAATGTTGCAGGATAATCATCTCCTTCCTTTTCTCAATAAGGGAAAAGACATCTTCATTTTCCTCAATACTGAAACAGAGGAGCGGAGAGTTTTTCCCCTTTACGGCCAGAAAAGAGGTAGGGGAGGGGGTATGAGGAAACCAGCGGAGATTTTCCGGGAAATTCCCTTCTTCTTGCAGGGTAAACCATTTATCAAAGCAGGGAAGAAGGTTGAGAACCACGCGGGGATTTATTAATGCTAATTTTTCTTCGCTTATCATCTCTATTTGCCAGCGCAGACTATCTTTCTCGTCATGGAGGCGAAAAAGGGCATATAGGGGCAGGTCTTCCCAGGTAAACCGTATTTCTTTTTCCCGTTCGGAAAAAGAGCGGGCTATTTTACCCGTATCCGGCAGGTAGAGTTTTCCCTGGTACTCAAATATCAGTGCCAGTCCCCCGGGCGCGGTAAGCTCATGCTTTCCGGAGAAGATTTTAATCTGTCCTTCTTCTATACGGTAAATATCTCCCTCTGCCTTTTTTGCCTGTTTCAAAGGCAAAAGAGCAGGTGAGACAAGTTTCATCCTGCCGGAAAAAATCAGGTGCTTGCCGGGTATCCATTCCTTTGCTTTCCATCCCCAGTAAAAAGCTTTTCCTCCTGTTTCTTCCCCGGAAAGAAAAATTTGTTTCTTATCAAATTTTAGGAATGGTTCCCAGAGAACCGCAGGGTAGGATGAACCTGAGCGGGCAGAAATGAGGAAGGGGGAAGAATCTATTTCCTCCCGGAAAGGCTTCCATTCTTTTCCTTTGTAGCAAGGCAATTCTTCCTTTTTATTTCCCCTCCAGAGAAACCTGTAATCTTCGGAAAGCAGCAGCCCGGTTTGCACCTCTTCCAACCTTACTTTATCTCGGGGCTCCATGATTACCTCCCATTCCCATTCTCTTTCGCTGATTACCTTAATCTTCCAGGTCTGGGAGAGAGGAAGTTCCAGGAAATCTCCCCGGGCAATTATTTCACCAGAGCTGTGTTTTTCCATCTTCCACTTCTGGAGGGGGGAGATAACAGCATTGTTATTCTTGGTAATAGTAGTATAGCCACCGTAGTAGGGAGAAAGTAAGTTGTTATCCCAGAGGATAAATATTTTCCCCTCTTGAAATGCAATTCTTAATTTTCCCTCTTCTATGGTAAATGCTTTCCCCTTTTTCCCGGAAAGTTTTAGGTAGGAGTTAGCTACCTCGGTAATGGGGCCTGCATAAGCTATTTTCCCCTCCTCCAACCATATCCCCTGGCTGGACAGTCTTTCTGCCAGGGGGAGAGAATGGGTGACGATAACCAGGGTTTTTCCTTCTTCCCGCATCTTTTCTAATCTTTGAATGCATTTCTCCTGGAAATGGATGTCTCCTACAGTAATGATATCGTCCACCAGGAAAATATCCGGGTCTGTGTAGATACCAATGGAGAAGGCTAACCTGACATACATTCCTTCTGAGTAGGCTTTTAGGGGGGCATAGAGATACTTTCCCAGGGAGGCAAACTTGGCAATCTTGTTAGCTTTTTCTTCCATCTCCTGGCGGGAAAAGCCAAAGAGACTTCCCTGTATGAAGATGTTTTCCCACCCGGAGACTTCCACGTTAAACCCGGCCCCCAATTCGGATAGTATCCGCACCTTACCTCTTACTTCTACCCTGCCTTTGTCAGGCTTGAGGAGACCGGCAATTATCTTGAGCAGGGTGCTCTTTCCTGCTCCGTTGTCACCTAACAGGGCTATGCTCTCTCCTTTTTGTATTTCCACATTGATGTTTTGCAGTGCTTTGATTTTCTCCCAGTGTCTTTTTTTCCCCGGGAAGTAAAAAGGAGTAAGGTAATCCAGTTCTACATTACTTAGCTTTATAACAATTTCTTTCATATTCTTTTCTTTGCTTCCGGAATTTTCCTGAGAAAACTTATATACCCTATAAACCAGAAAACCAAAGTATATAAAAAAGCCAGGTAGGCATCAAATGGCCGGGGCAGTATACCCCGGTAAAGGATGGCGTGGAATATTCGCATAAAGGGGGTGAGGGGGTTTAGGTAGAGGTAGAATAAAAATCGCTCTGGGACTAAAGAAAGCGTGTAGAAAACAGGGGTTATCCAGAACCAGAAAAGGAGCCCCACGGAAGTAAGGTGACCTATATCCCGCAGGAAAACATTTGACCAGGCCAGGGTAAGCATAATACCGGAAGATAGGAAGAAGAAAAGCAGCAGGAAGAAGAAAAGGAGGGGCAGGAGGAATAAAATGCTTTTATTAAAGAAGATAAAGATAGGCAACATTACTCCCATGCTGAGCAAGAGGTTTAAAAAATTTGCCCCGCTGAGGGAAAGAGGAATAATCAGGGGAGAAAAGGTGAATCTTTTAAGAAGGGAAGAATAATTCAAAATGGAGTAAGCTCCTTCGCTTAAAGAGGCGGAAAAGTACATCCAGGGCAAAATGCCGGAGAGAACCAGGAGGGGATAATGAGGAAGAGATACCCTGGCCACCCGGGTAAAAACCACAGTAATGGCCCCGGCGAGTAGAAGCGGGGTAATAAATGCCCAGGAGAGCCCCAGTACTGAGCCGACGTATTTATCCCTTAGAAATTTGCGGGAAAGCTCCCATAAATACTTCCTCTCTTCCCAGAGCAGTATTTTATTAAGCATATTAAATTAAAACCCTAAACGTTAAGTAAATCACAAATCCCACTCTCCCCTAATTATCTCCTGCCTCCTGGAAGAGCTGTAAGTCCCTCCCGATGTCCGTCGGTCCCGGCGTATGTCGGGGGCCTGCTCTTCCACCTTTTTTAAAATCCTAAAACCCACGGCAATCTCGCAGAAACCATAAGGCTTGCTCCCAGGAAACCGAGAAACCAGGATTACCAGGAAACCAGGACACTGAGTTATCATCCCTGCTTACTGTCCCCTGTTCTGCATCTTTTATCCTGCATCCTCCTCTCCCAGTCTAACGTCTAAAGTCTATGGTACAAGAGTTGTGAGTTGTTAGTTGTGAGTTGCCAGTACCACCTATTCCCCTGCCTGTATCTCATAACCTCCCTCACTACCCGCTACTGCTAAAGTCCCTCCTATTTGCTGTCCTTCCTTTATGCAATCCTCCATGGAATAGTACTTCCATGTGCCGTATCTCCCGGCCAGGATAATACCCCTTTCCCGCAGCCAGTGCTTGAAATCATCCAACTCCTTCCGGTTGCCCAAAAACAGCGGATAAGCGGAAGGGATATAAATCGGTCTTATTACTTCTATTTCTCCTTTATTTCGTAGTATCCCTGCTTTTATGAGGTCTTCCACCACTCTTTTCTCAAGCTCTTCTTCTCTCTCCCTGTCCTGCGAATGCAGGGCTACTTCCACGTAAATGGATGAGCATTTAGGGGGAGCCATGAGTGGTGCAATATGGGAGTAGAATCCCACCCGGAAAAAGGTGAATTCTTCTTCTGGAAAATATGTCCAGTGCACTCCCTGCCAGTTATCACTTTTTATACCTATATTGTAACAGAGAATAGAGTTAGCATAGAAAAAGGGTAGAAGATGCAAAAATCTGGCCGGGAAAGGATGAAGAGCTTTAAATAGCTCCGGCAGGGGAAAAGTGCAAACAAGCAAATCATAATTTTTAGTAGAGATGCCTTTGCGCGGAATGCTGCCAGGAGGGGAGGGGTACACTTCTTCTGTCTCTACCTCGATTTCTTTTTTCTCCCAGTATATCTTTACTACCCTTCCTTTTTGTATACTTTTCTCTATCCCTTCCTTCCACCTGCTCATAAAAGTACCTATCCCTCCCGCGGGAGGATAGTAAAAGAGAGAGTTATAACCCGCATCAGAGTTTTCTTTAACCCCGGGCTGAAATGTTCCCGTCTTAGGCGATATGTCAGAGGGGATTCCTGCCTGTGTGGGGTCGTTTAACAACCGGCTGAGAATTTGGGAGACATTATCCAGAGGGAAGAAATCTTTCACCTCCTCAAACGGTATCTTCTCGGGAGAGATTTTGTAGAATTTGCTCAGGTAAGGAAGAAAGAAGATATTGTATAGCGTAGTCCCGTACCTGGATAGAAGTAGCTTACCCAGGTATGTATCGTTTTTCTCTTCCCTCTGGCAGCAGGAGAATAATTCGGCAGTAATCCTGGAAAAGAGTGGGGAGGGAAGGTGGGAAATATGTCTCTGGAAAGGAAAGGGAATAAGCCTGTCCTGCCAGTAAATCCAGGAAGAACGTTTATGCGGAATGAGAATATCCTTGTTTTTCTTCAGGATTTCCTCCTTTATACGGGAAGAGCGAAAATGCAAGAAATGAGCATCGCGGTCAAAAGTAAACTCACCGATTTTAAAGGAAGAACAAAGCCCTCCTGCTTCCTCTTCCTTCTCCCATATATGCACCTGGCCATTTTTTAAGTAACGGGCTACACTCAAACCGGTGATTCCACCCCCCACAATGTGCACCTGTTTCATTTTTTAGAAACCTTTTTACCCACCAGAACCAGCACAATAATCAAAAAGATAATAACAAAAGAAGCATAACGATTGCTCAAACGTGTCAATCCGATACCGCAAACAGCGAGCAGGGCGCTCAAGGAATACATAAGCAGCAAAACTTTTCTCTTTTTCCATCCCTTTTTCAAAAGCAGTAAGGCAAAATGGTCCTCGCTCTTTTCATGGAAAGATTTCCCCCTTTTTCCCCTTTCATAAACAAGAAAGAATGTATCGTAAATAGGCAATCCCAGGAGGAGCAGGGGAGTAAGGAGCGCTAACTCGTGGGAGGGAGGGGCAAAACTTAAAGGAATGACTAAAACCGCAAGCAGGAAGCCTATCAACCCGCTCCCTGAATTGCCCAGGAATATCCTGGCGGGTGGGAAATTGAAAATCAGAAAGGAGAGGAGAATAAATAAGAGGAAAATAGAAGAATGGTATACGTAAGGGTTATGATTAAAGTAGGCTACTGTTGCCATTCCTGCCAGGGAAAACAGGGAAATGCCGGCGGCTAAACCATCCATAATATCCAGAAGATTGATAGCATTCGTAATACCCAGAATCCAGAGAAAAGTTATTCCATAGTTAAAGAAAAAAGGCATGTAGCCTATGGTGGTATAAATACCGGAAAATATTACCACCAGGGCAGAAATAGATTGCAGTAAAAATTTCTTTAAGGGAGTGAGTTCCCTGAAATCATCCCATACTCCAACAAAAAAAATAATTGCTGCCCCCCAGAAGATGGCAGGGGGTAGCTTGCTAAGATAAGCGGAGATAGAAAAGAGAATAAATATCACCCAGCCTCCGGTAAGGGGAATATTTTCTCTTCCTCCCACATGCAGGGGAACAGAGCTTACCAGGCGGATTTTTCTCCCTATAAGTGCGAAAAGGGGAAACAGGATAATACCAAGGAAAAAAGAGGAGAGAGAAAGTATTGCCATCAGCTACATTTTACCATTTCCATCCGAAATTTCCCGAATGACTTGACAGGTATTAATTTTTTGTTTATACTAATAATTAGGTAATTATTATGAAAGCAAAATCTTCAGTAACCCAGAGTAAAATTGCCCGTGAAGTAGGAGTTTCGCAGACTACGGTTTCTTTTGTCCTGAGCGGAAAGGAAAAGGAATTAAGTGTCTCTGAAGAAACCAAGGAGCTGATTCTATCCAAGGCAAAAGAATTAGGCTACTTCAAAAAGAAAAAGCTGAACCGGAAAAAAACAGGGAATATTGGTTATATTATTCCTCCCCGAATTAACCTCTCTGACCCCTATTACCACAGGTTTTTTGTCGGGATTGAAGAAACCTCGAAGAAGTTGGGGAAAAACGTAATCGTAGAGACCTGGGAAAAAAGTCTTCCTCCCCTGCTCTGGAACAACAAGATTGACGGGGTGATTCTCGAGGCGGGGGTGAGGGAGGAAGAAGCGATGCAGGTTTTGAATTATGTCCCTGTGGTTCTTCTGAACTATGCTCTGGATAATACTATCTGTGACATGGTAATGCCGGATAACAGGGGAGGCATAAGGCAAGCGGTTTCTTACCTTTACGAGCTGGGACACCGCAGGATAGGTTTTTTCGCATTAATCTCTCCTGAAGGATTAGCAGCGCCTTCTTCCATACATGTTCGTGAGAGATTGGAAGGATATTATCAAGCCTTGGGGTTTTACCGCCTTCCGATAAACGAGGAACATGTTTATCTTCCTCCTGCAAAAGTAGGAGGGGTTAAAGAAATAGAGAATTATGCCCACCAGATTCTGAAGAAATGGAAAAGTTCGGCTAATCCTCCCACTGCAGTGATTACCACGGGTGACACTTACGGAATTTCTCTTATCAAGGTGGCTATTTCTCTGGGAATCCAGGTTCCTCAGGAACTTAGCATAGTCGGCTTTGATAATACCATTGCCTGCCATTATATTTCTCCTACATTGTCCTCCATAGAACAGAGCATGGAGGAGATGGGAAGGTTGAGCGTGGAGCTCCTGGAAAAAAGGATTGAGGACGGAGATTCTACCATTTTTAAGAGAATAACCTGTGGGACAAAATTAATTGTGCGGGAGAGTGTGGGAAAGGTTAATCCCGGTGAATGCCGGGGAAAAAGGGGAGGTGCGAGATGATGGGTAAGATCCATAAGTTGTGGGAAGTAAAAGGGGCTTTCACCCTGATAGAGCTTCTGGTAGTTATAGCCATCATAGCGATATTGGCAGCTATACTGCTCCCCGCTTTGCAGAAAGCACGGGAGCAGGCAAGAGGTACAGTGTGTAAAAATAACCTGAAACAAATTATTTTGAGCTGGCAGTTCTACCTCCAGGACTATAACGGCTGGATTCCCCCTTACCGCAACAATCAGAGGTTTGGAGGAGATGGACAGGAGTGGTGGCCCTACATCATGCGGGAAGAGCTGAATATGCCCGATATGCCACCCGGTGCTTGGGGAGTTATTCCAGTGAAGTATCGGAACGGCATTCTGAAATGCCCCAGTAATACTGGGAGATTAGTTTATCAATTAGAAGTTCATTATGGAATGCCCCGATATAACATTGGGGGGGAGGATTGGGGTGGCTTGATTGCATATAGCAGGGAGGCTCAGATTAGAGCTCCTTCTTCCCGTTTGATATTTGCTGATAGTAAAGGGGATTCGCCATACGGAGGCTGGTATTTTGTAGTTAATGGTAATCTCGGCCATGTAGGTTTTCGTCACAGTGGCCATGCCAATGCTGCTTTTGCCGATGGGCATGTAGAGGCAAGAAATAGTCAGCAGCTTTACCAGCCATATCCAGATTGGCTCTATACTAACCTGTGGGGATGGCCACAGTAGACTAAAAGTGGGCGAGGTGCATAGCCCCGGTACATATCCATATTTTAAAAAAGGAGCGAAGAAATGAGTAAAAGAATGATATTTTTTTTCTTGGCCCTGGTTTTTATGGGAGAATTTGCCCTTTATGCTGAGACTCCAGAAGTCAGGGCAAGCTTTACTGCGGATAAAATAGTTCTGGACGGTCAATTAAAAGAAAAAATATGGCAGAATACTCCTGAATATCACCTTGTCTTGCTTAATACCGGGAATATCCCCTTCCAGAAAACAATTTTTAAAGTTGTTTACAATAAGAACAATCTTTTTTTTGGCATAATTGCCTATGAAGATAATATGGGGAAACTCAAGGCAGAAGTAACAAACAGAGACGGAACTGTCTGGTTTGATGATGATATAGAAATTTTTCTTGATCCCTGGGGGAAGCACCAGGATTATTACCAGTTTGCTTTTAATACTCTGGGCACCCAATTTGACCTTTTAGGGAAAGAAGGTGGCAAAATAAAAACTTCTTTCTGGAATGCTTTCTGGCAGGTAAAAGTCTATAAAGGTAGAAACTTCTGGTCAGCGGAAGTAGCTATTCCCTTTGGTTCCCTTAACCTTACGGGAGCAAAGAAAAACTGGTATTTCAATCTAACCCGGGCAAGATTTTCCGGTGGGAAAACAGAGCTTTCCACCTTCGTTCCCCTGGTAGGAGGTTTTCATCAACCGGCTAAGTTTGCTGCGCTTACCGGATTAAGATTTGACAAAAATATTTATACATCTATTCGTATTGGAGAGGCAGAGGCCTCGGTTTATCCGGCAAACAGTTCCTGGAATATTTACCTTTCCCTTCCGATTTACAGCAAGAAAAGAAGAGAAAAAATAAATTTGGAGGTTTTAGATAACGAAAAGGGGAAAATCGTTGTGGAAAAAGAAAAAGATCTTACCTACGGCTTGAATGAGGTGGGATTTTCTTTCCCTGTTTCTCAATTAGGTAAAAGAAATTTAGTCTTTCTGCTTAAAAATAAAGAGGGGAGATTATTAAAGAGCAGTTTTCAGGAGATTAAGACTGAGTACCACCTGGTGGATGTAGATATAATAAAACCTTTTTACCGCAACAGTATCTATCCCACCCAGAAAGAAAAAACAATAGAGGCACTTTTTAAAATAAATAAAGAAGTTATAAAGAAAATTGACTCAGCAAATATCTTGCTGGTGTCTATGACAGGCAAGAAAATAGTAGAAAAGGTTTATTTTCCGAAAGAAAGAATCCTTTTCAGGTACGACGCGAAAAACCTTCCTACGGGGAGGTATGAACTCAGCATTTCCCTTTTCGGGAAAAAAGGAGGGAAAATCGGGGGTAAAACAACCCTCATTTCTGTTCTGCCCCCTCCGCAAAATGGTACTGAGGTAAGAATAGATAAGAATCTTAATGTTTTGATAAATGGGAAACCTTTCCTGGCTATTGGCTGGTATGGCGGCTGGTGGAGAAGCAACTTAAAGAAGAGGGATGATATTTTCACCCCGGAAGTAAACCTGGGACGAGAAGGTTCTTATCACCTTGCCGGAATGGATATTCGCAGACTCATACCAGGGACAAAAGAGTATAAAGAGAGTGATAGGCTTTCTGAAGAAGCAAAGAAGGCTATCAGAGAAAAGGTTATTTCTTTAAAGAATGACCCTTTGCTAATTGGATATTACCTGGCGGATGAACCAGAGGTTGGCAATTTTAATCCTTCCTGGCTCAAAGCCGAGTATGAGTATGTAAAGTCCCTTGATCCTTATCGTTTCTGTTATCTCACCAACGATACTCCTGACGGTATAGTAAAGTATATAGAGGCCGCTGACCTTCTCAACCCAGACCCTTACCTTTCTCCTGTGAAAGGACAAAAAATAACTAATATGAGCAAGATAAAAATGTTTCTGAGAACAATTGATGAGGTAGGGAAAGGGAGAAAGGCCAAGTGGGTGACCTTGCAGGCATTTAACTATGGAGACTACGGGCAGATTAAAGGGCGGCCGCCTACCTATATTGAAGAAAGAACCATGTGGTTTTTATCCCTTGCCTGTGGCGCAAAAGGATTTACTCCTTACATGTTTATCGAATATGGAGAATATCCGGACTTAAGAATTGGCATCCCCTATATCCACAAAGAGGTAAAATCCCTGGAGAAGGTAATCCTCTCACCCGGGAAGGGGAAGGAACTTAAATTAAAACCGGAGAAACCGGAGATTACTACCTGGCTGAAGGAATATGAGGGGAATATCTACATTATTGCCGTAAATACCTCCCCAGATACAATAAAAGTCAGGATGAGCCAGCCGTTTCTGAAGAGATATAAGAAACTGTATGTTATTTCAGAAGATAGAGTTATTCCCTTAAAAGATGGTGCTTTTACTGATAGTTTTGGCTATGTAGCAACCCATGTTTATACCACTAATCCCCAATTCCCAAGATTAAAGAACATAAGAGCAGTCCAGGAAGAAATAAAAACTTTTCGGTCCAGGCTTCAGAAGCCGGGCAACTTGGCCTATGAAGGGAATGGAACTATGCTCAGGTCCTCAGGGAATTATCCTCCTAAAGGAGATATCGCCAACCTGCATTGGGTAGTAAATGGCATCACCGATGGAATGGGCTGGTATGATACTTCCCGTAAATTCCCGGCCTGGCTGGAACTCCTGTTTCCCAGAGAAGTAACCGTGGGGAGGACAGTAATCTATACTCCTGCCCTTCTGGATTATGAGGTGCAGGGGTGGAATCCCGAGGAAGGGAAATGGGTTGTCCTGGCAAAGGTTAAGAACCAGAGGTTGGACCCTATAGGACCGGAACCCACGAGAATTGCGCTTTCTTTCCACCCGATAAAAACCGTAAAACTCCGGTTGATAGTTTACCGAAGCCGGGGGATAACCGAGGTAAATGAATGGGAAGTTTATGCAAAATAGGAGGGTGGATAAGATGAAAGGGAAAGTTGTTACTTGCCTTTTAGGGGTAGTTTTCTTATTTGGAATTACTGTTTTCCAGAGTCAGGCAGAAATGGTTTCCTTCCCGGATAAAAATACTCTCTGGGAAGAAAACTGGAGCACTGTTGAAGGTTGGCGCACGGGGCAGGTGGAATTTGACTCGGAAGGGGGATTGACTACGCTTAGCAAAATTAAGGGCACTAATGGAAGTACAGGCCAGTATGTAAAGTGGAGCAGGGATTATCCTTATCTCCAGATGTACATACAGGATATTGAGCCAATCCCTGGCTATAAAGGACTTGTGGTTATAAACGGCAGCAGAGGAGGCAGGAGAATGGTAAACATGGGAGGAAGTTATCTGCCCGGTATCTGGACTTTTGATGTTCTCAATAGCCAGAGGTTCCCGGGGGACAAGGATGGAGGATTATTTTTCCTCAGGATGGATTTTCACGGGGGCAAATTTGTCTTTGACTGGATTAAAATGGTGAAGATCCCTCAGAATGCTATTGTAGTGGAGACGGTAGATACAAGGGAGAAGCTGAGGAAAGGAGATAAATTCAAGATAAAGGTGTTTTTGGATGAACCAGCAATAGATGTTACCGTAGATATACTCTCAGCCTACCTTTTACATCCGGTGAGCCTGAATGGAGAGCCTTACATCCAGCTTAGGAAAAGCGACAAAGAAGGGAGGAAATGGGAAGCAGAGGTAACTATTGAAGCGATTAAGCCGGGAAGAATAAGTAATGTTAATGTCGGGGACCAGGGGAGGCTTATTTTCCGGGCGAATATCTTAGGGGGAAAGATAAAAAACACCTACACTTCCAACCCATGGACTATTGAGATTCTAAAAGAGTAGATTAGTAAGTCAGGTTTATTGAAATGATGAGATTTTTTTACTGAAAAAGACCTTCTGGTCCGAGGGTTACACCTATCCTTACCGGGCAGGGGTAGTTCTTACTATCCAGTGGAAGGCAGCTAGAGAGGGAATAGATGATGTCAGGTATTTGACTGCCTTGGATAAACTAACCAAGAGAGAGTGAAAGAATAAAGGATAATCCCGAACTGGTTAAGGAACGAGAGGCGAGCATAAAAATCATAGAGAGCATCCCGAATAGGTTTGGCAGTACTAACCCGGTGCTTTTATTTAAGAAGTTAAATCCCGGGAAGATGCAGGATTTTCGTAGGGAGGTAGCGAGCTGTATAATAAAGCTGCATAGTTTGCTCAGGCGAAATGTTGCCGAATTGGAGCAGATAGCGAAAGGATAGTAAAAAACAGGGAGGAACAATTATGCGTTCAGACACAGATTGGTTCAAAACTGCAGGCTGGGGAGTTTTTACCCATTATCTTGCCGAAACCGTTGCTAACGGAGAGAATACCACCCCGGAAGAGTGGAACCGAATTGTTAACCAATTTGACGTAGAGAGACTTGCAAGGCAATTAGAAGAAGTGGGGGCAGTTTACTATTTTATTACTATCGGCCAAATTTCCGGGTATTACTGTTCACCTAACCAAACCTACGATTCCTTAGTAGGTATCAAGCCCAGCAAGTGCTCCCGGCGGGACTTAATCCGGGATTTATATACTGCGCTCAATCCGCTGGGGATAAAACTCATGGTCTATTTACCCAGCCATGCTCCCTCCAGGGATTTAACAGCAATAGAAAGGCTCAAGTGCACCCCCACCTGGGATGCCCCGATATGGAACCTTAAGAAGGGATATAAAATAGTGGAGGGAATAGACGAACGGTTATCAGAATTCCAGAGAAACTGGGAAGCTATTGTCCGTGAATGGTCTACCCGCTGGGGGAAGAATGTGCATGGCTGGTGGTTTGACGGTTGCTACTATGCGGAGAAGATGTATCAACATTCCAACCCACCGAATTTCCAGAGTTTTGCCGCCGCGGCAAAGGCAGGCAATCCTGATAGTCTTGTTACCTTCAATCCCGGCGTGAAGGTCCCGGTTATATCCCTTACCGAATACGAAGATTATACGGCAGGGGAGATATCCCTGGCTTTCCCCGTCTGTCCGGGGAGATGGGTTAATGGGGCACAATTTCATATACTGGGTTATCTTGGCTCCTGGTGGGGGAAGGGTAAGCCCAGGTTTAGTATTGAGTTTGTTTATGGTTATACCAAGGATCTTATAAGCAAGGAAGGAGTAATAACCTGGGACGTACCCATAGCAGGAGATGGACAGATACCCCAACCCTTTATAGAACAGTTAAAATCCTTGAAAGAACTGGGAAGTAAAATTTGAAAAAGTTATTTCTAATGCCATCTGCAACTTTTAAGGTTAAGTATCCCGGATACCCTGCCCGTTCTCCCGACGGATGTGGGGGGAAAGAAGGCAGGAAACTACGATTACCCGGGAACCAGGATACCGAGTTACCATTGACCGCTTACTGTTTACTGTTCACTATTTACTTTTTACTGCCCTTTCTCCGTCATTCCTGCGAAAGCAGGAATCCATAATCCTATCTATCCGCTACTCGCTACTAAGTTCATCATTAATGTCTCTTTACTTACCCAAAAGAAAAGTAGCACATGGCGCTAAAATATACATGAAGCATAAAGAGAGTAGAAAGTTAAAC
>JALUVB010000032.1 GCA_027021085.1 bacterium | reverse complement strand
TCCTTTATCTTAGCAAGAAAGCACTTTGCTATTTCCGGGTTTGAGAAGTAACCATTATGCAATGTATTCCATTTTGCTCCATGCACAGCTATTTCTTTACCCAGTTCTTCCTGCATTTCTAATTCCCGGGGTCACTGACCGGAATCATTCCGGGAGCGGGTACTAAGGGTAGATTACCCCTGGAGGTTTCGGATATCTTTTCCTCCACTTCCAGGAATTTATCCCCATACAATGTAATAGCCCAGGCTCCTATAGGGGCGGTAAGTAAAATACTCAAAACTGCCACAGCCAGGATAATTTCTCCCGGCCGGGTGTTCACCCCTGCCAATCTCATGGCTATCAAGGGTGCACCTCCGATTGCTGCCTGCACGGTTGCCTTGGGTACATATGAAATCACTACAAATATTCTTTCTTTTAGATTCAGGTTACTACCCAGCACACATAGGTATGTTCCCATACTCCTTGCAATTAATGCCAGGAAAATAAGAATTACTGCTGAGTAACCGGTGCTTAAAGCCACTTTTATATTTACCTGTGCTCCCACCAGGACAAATAGGATAATTTCTGCAAACACCCACAGTTTTCCCAATTTTAACGAAAGCTCATGGGCAAAGCGTTCTCTTTTCTCCAGGATAATAAATCCTATCGCCATAACTGCCAATAATGCTGCAAATGGAACTGTGTTTTCCACGAGTGGTTCTACCCTCACCAGGATAATGGAGAGGGAAAGTATGATAAGCAGTCTTTTCGTTGCCCTGGGATTATACTTCTCGAACAATCTGTATAAAATCCACCCGATTGCCAACCCTACAGCTATCCCTACAACTATTGATATGGGTATGGAGACTAATTTCCAGACAATACTGACCTTGTGCCCCAGGTACATTCCAATCAATACGCTGTAAATTACGATAACGAATACATCATCAATTGAGGAAGCAGCCAGGACAAGAGAGGGAATTCCTTTCTTGGTTCCCTTTCTTTCCTCTATAAACTTAATCATCAAAGGAACTACCACTGCAGGAGAGACTGCTGACAAAATTGCCCCCAGTATTGCTGACTCCAGATAGGTAAGGTGTAAAAAATAAGGAGCTAAAAATGTAATTGCAGTACCTTCAAACAAGGCAGGAATAAACGATAAAAACAGCACCTGTTTTCCTACCTTATTCAGTGTATCTTTATTCAACTCGAAGCCCGCTCTCAAAAGGATTACTATCAGCGCAATCATCCTAAGGTCACTGCTAATCTGTATGACATCAGGGGAGAGTAAATTCAAGACGTAGGGCCCGAAAATAATCCCCAGCAGTAGCATCCCCACCAGCCCGGGGATTTTTATGTATTTAAAGAGATAATTAATGAATAAACTTATCAAAATTATTTCTGCTATACTTAAAGCCATAACTCCACTCCTGTGTTAAGTTTTCCTTGAAAAACCCAAAAAATTCCCTCTAATTTCTGCAATTACTACTATTTTAATCTTATTCCGATGGCCAGAAGCCCCGACGAAAGTCGGGGTAGAATAGCATTTTTTCCACCGGTCTCCCGTACGGAGATGGCAGTAATCTCGTTCAGTACTCGCCATGATACAACACTTTTGCTGCACCTTCTACGTCTTTCTTAATGATTTTCAGGTTATCACCTATCTCAATTATATTGTAAGAAGGCTTATATATACCCCGGGTCCTGCGGGAGGTTGTGGTAGAGCAGGTGACAATCTTTATATTCTCGAAATGCCATATATGGGGGACATGCTTATGCCCGGAGAGAATCAGGTTTATCCCGCACTTTACTGCCATTTCCAAAACATCTCCTGCATCTCTCAAAATATTCATTTCCCGGCCGCTATTGGGTACGGATATCACATGGTGATGAAGAGCAAGTATCTTAAAATCGAAATCTTGCGAAAAATACGATTGTAATTCCCTGGTGTGCGCTCTTCCCAGTTGCCCATCATCCAGGTCCGGTTCAGTAGAGTCAGCTCCGCAGATTATTATCCTGCCCAATTCCATTACAGTAAAGGGGTTGCCTATCAATTTTTCAAATGTTCTGTATCCCACATTCTTGGCATCATGATTACCGGGAACAATAATTTTCTCCTTAACCTTGAACCTTTCAATGTATCCCATTGCCATTTGATACTCATCGTAATAGCCCTCAGTAGTCAAATCCCCGGTAACCAGGAGCACGTCGGCTGATAGATTGTTCACCTGGGAGATTGTCTGCTCCATTAAGTTCGTATCAAAACGGGCAGAACCGCAGTGTATATCGGATATTTGTACTATACGAATAAACTTCATCTCATTACTTTCTCTTTATATTCAGAATGAGGGCATTATATATTTTAAGAAGACACTTGTCAAAAAAAGTAGCGAGTAGTAAGTAGTGGGTAGCGAAGGGGGATTTTAGACTTTAGACTATAGACCTTAGACGTTAGACTGGGAGGGGGGATGCAGGATAAAAGATGCAAAACAGGGGACAGTAAGCAGGGAGTTGGTATCCAGCCCGCATGTCATGCCTGCGAAAGCAGGCATCCAGGATTTTAGACCTTAGACTGGGAAGATAGTGAGCAGTGAATAGTAAGTTGTGAGGGGCCAGTAGCGAGGGGAGGACGGTGGCGAAATAATGGGTTTTCACATATTCAAAAACCATATATTATGAATACCTGCACTTTCTGGTAAAATATTGCGTGAGTTATACAGTAAGTCTTATCCGGTGTCCCAATTACGAGCGGGAAAAAGTTTACCAGGCAGTAGAAAGGGCGCTTTCCCTGATTAGGGCGGAAGAAATTCTTAAGCCAGGTTACAAAGTTTTCCTCAAAATTAATCTTCTTTCTGCTGCTCCTCCGGAAAAGGCAATTACCACCCATCCAGAAGTTGTAGGAGCACTGATACGCTACTTCCGCCGGAGAAAATGCGAAGTATGGGTAGGGGATGCCTGTTCTACAGGAGACATGGGGGGGGAATTTGCCAGCAGGGTGGACCCCTTCAAGATTACCGGGATAAGAGATGTGGTAGAAAGGGAAGGGGGCGTGATTAGGAATTTTAATACAGAAGGATACAAGAAGCTGCAAGCAGAGAACCTTCCCTTAAAAGAGATATACGTTGCAAAACCTATCCTGGAGGCAGACATAGTTGTTTCCGTGCCTAAGATGAAAACGCACGAATTAACCTTTATCACCGGCGCGGTTAAGAACTTCTTTGGCTGTATCCCTGCCCGGGAAAGAAACATCCTCCACCGGGAGGGAGATACCGTGAAATTCTCTAAGCACGTCCTGGAATTATTCAGGATTTCTCCCTGTCACCTCTCTCTCATGGATGGCATAGTGGGCATGGAGGGAGAAGGCCCTGCCCGGGGCAATCCCAAGGATATAGGAGTAGTGCTTGCTTCTAAGAATGCCCATGCCCTGGATACAATTGCTGCATTGATAATGAATTTCCCTCCCCAGGATATTCCTGCCCTGAAAACTGCCCAGGAAGCAGGAGAAATTGATTTTCAGAATATCGAAGTTCTGGGAGAAAACCTGGAAGATTGCATACTTTACGATTTTGAAAAGCCTTCCACTTATCGCTCGGCCTGGAAGCGAAGGATGATTAAAATCCTGGCTCCCTTAGGTGTTCCCTTCCTGAATACGTACCCGGCCGTAAAGAAAGAGCTGTGCGAAAAATGCGGTCTATGTAAAAAAAGGTGCCCTGTAAGCGCTATAACCCTTTCTCCCTATCCTGTGGTCGATTATAAAAAATGCATACGCTGTTTCACCTGTATAGAAATATGTCCCACTGCCGCATTTTACCCCCTGCGTACACGTTTTACCCGCTTGCTTCAGAAAATCCGTTAATCCTGTATAATTAAGTAGCGAGACATTTTAGACCTTAGACCGTAGACTTTAGACTATAGACC
>JALUVB010000031.1 GCA_027021085.1 bacterium | reverse complement strand
TAGACTATAGACCTTAGACGTTAGACTGGGGAAATAGTGAACAGTAAACAGTGAATAGTGAACCAGTAAGTAGCGGGTAGATAGTAGTGGGTAGCGAGGGGAAGGGTAGTAAATAGTAAACAGTAAATAGTAAGCAGTAAGTTGTGAATAAGCGAGTAAGAGAAAGGATAGGAGAACGGGATAATAAGCAGAGATGGCAAGCAAAGTGTGAATCCGCAATACAAGACCGGTCCAACTGTCATGCCTGTGGAAACAGGCATCCACATACTACTTTAGACAATAGGTTGGGATGAACAAGCTTTTTTAGGTAATTTAACTGCAAAACAAGGAGGTTAGTATGGATAAAAGCGAGATATTTGCGTTTTTGAATGCCAACCCGGCATTCCATCTGGCTACGGCGGAAGGAAACAAACCGCACGTTCGGGCCATGTTACTATACCGTGCCGATGAAGATGGGATTGTATTCCACACGGGAACAATGAAGGATGTAAACAAGCAGTTGTCAGTCAATCCGCAAGTAGAGCTATGTTTTAACAACTATCAAACCAATATCCAGATACGGGTAAGCGGGTCAGTTGAGCTTGTGGATGACCTGGACTTCAAAAAAGAGATAGTAGAACACAGGGCATTTCTTAAGCCCTGGGTAGAAGAAAGTGGATACGGGATGCTGGCAGTTTACCGCTTAAAAAATGGCACTGCCACAATATGGAGCATGGAAACCAATTTTGCTCCCAAGGAATTTATAAAATTATGAATCGCAACTTTTTTTGATGCTATTAGGTTAGATTTTGCAGGGAATGATAGTGTATTCTCTTTTCCCCAGGTTTATTTCCTCGCCATATTCCAGCTGTCTCTCCGGAGGTATATCCGGTCGCACCTTATGGAATTTGTTTATTCCTGCCGGCAGGTGAAAACCTTTTGCCTTTGTTACCAGATGCAGGGAAGCCTGGTCAATAGCTACCATATCCCAGGCAAAAAGAATCCCTAAATCCGGCACCAGGGGAGACTTTGCATTTTGCACACAATCACAGTCCGGTGATACGGCATAAAGAAAATTCATAAAGCCTGTCTTACCCTTTCGCTCTTTTTGTACGCCGTATGCATATTCCACTATCCTTTCCTGGAATTCCCCTGGCTTTACGCTGTCCCAGGGAATAGATATTGCACTCACCGGGCATATATGGACACATTCTCCGCATCCTATGCACTTTTCCGGAGAAATCTCTGCTTTCTTGCTCGTCAGTTTCATTGCCTTCCCAGGACAATTATCCACACATCTCCCGCAACCTGTACATATTTCCCTGTTTACCCGGGGTACGATAGAGGAATGCATGAGAAACTTTCCCCGGCGAGAGGCACAGCCCATGCCCACATTTTTAATGCTCCCGCCAAAACTACTCATCATATGTCCCTTGAAATGGCTAAGAACCAGGAGGAAATTAAAGATTAAAAAATCCTCCGCGATGTATACCTCAGCAAAATGCTTTAAATTAACCATTACTTTTGCTTCTTTCCTGCTACTCTCCTTGATTCCTCCTGCAATGACCACTGGTATCCCCAGCTCGGAGAATCCATGTTCTCTCACAATCTGAAGATGCGAATAGGTATTTCCCCTTGCTCCCTTGTACAAAACATTGGTATCTATGAGAAAAGGATTTGCTCCTATGTCTTTAATAGCATCCCCGATGATTTTTACCAGGGTAGGGGGGATAAAGTGCTTATTTCCCTTTTCTCCGAAATGTATTTTTAATCCTACATAGTCTCCCTTTCCAATCACGTCCAGAACCCCGCTGCTCTTTAAAAGAAGCGCAAGCCTTTCTTTTTCTCTCCAGGGTAATAAATGAATTTCCTGCATGGTATATATTTTAACAAAATATTAATGCCCAGTAGTGAGTAGCGGGTAGTGAGTAGCGAGGGGGGCATATTAGACTTTAGACTATAGCCCTTAGACGTTAGACTGGGGAAGCAGTAAATAGTGAACAGTGAATAGTAAACAGTGAACAGTAAGCAGTGAACAGTGAATTGGTATCCTGGTAACTCTTGCAGAATGTAGACCAGCCTACCTGTCATGCCTGCGAAAGCAGGCATCCACGCAAGACTTTAGACTATAGACTTGAGACTTTAGATGAGGAGAGGGGATGCAGAATGCGGAACACAGGCGGGAGAATAGGTGCCCCGGCATGCGCCGGGACAACTAATAACTCGCAACTCTCCCCGTATATAGGCGGGGGAATAGGCGGAACTCGCAACTCACAACTGGCAACTCACAACTCTTCCAGGATACAGGTGGGGGGATAGGTGGAACTCGCAACTCATCCCGATGGACATCGGGAGCAACTCACCACTCTTGGACTATAGACCGGGAGGATAGTGAATAGTAGTGAGTAGCGGGTAGTGGAGGGGAAGAGATAGTAAACAGTAAATAGTGAATTGGTCCCCCGTATCATGTGTCTTTCTCGCCTAATGTCTAAAGTCTGAGGTCTAAAGTCTAATATGGGGAAATAGGTGCCCCGACACATGCCGGGACAGAGAACTGGCAACTCAGGACTGACAACGGGTAACTCTCTGTTAGTAGTGAGTAGCGAGGGGGGTACTGTGCGGAACGTTCTTTTCTTTTGACAGCAAGCGGGGTTTCTGTTATTCTTGACTCTGAATCAGAAAATCGGAGAAGTAATATTATGAGAGAGGAAGAAGACATATTCGTTGAATTTCTCAGGAAAAAGAATCTGCGTTTGACCCCGCAGAGAGAGAAGATTTTACAGGTATTCCTGAAAACTAACCAGCATCTTACCGTGGAAGAGTTATATAACCTCATAAAAAAAAGAAACAGTGACATCGGACAGGCTACTGTTTTTAGAACTTTAAAACTGCTCTGTGCAGCTGGTATTGCCAAGGAAGTGGAGTTGGGAGATAAGAAAATAAGGTTCGAACATAAATACGGGCATCCGCACCACGATCACCTTGTCTGCATAGAATGCGGCAGGTTTATTGAGGTGGTTGATGTTAACATAGAAAAGCTCCAGAATGCCCTCTGTGAAAAATTTGAGTTTTTACCCAAAAGACATAAGCTGGAGATATTCGGCGTTTGCAAAAAATGCAGAGCTATCAGCGATAGGGAAGGGAATGTTTTTGCTTAATAATTGAAATTGAAATTCAATTTCGCTTGATATTGTCGGAATGAAAAAGATTGTACTGGTCGGAAGCCCCAACGTAGGGAAAAGCGTTCTCTTCAATGCTCTTACGAAAAAATATGTTACCGTATCCAATTACCCGGGGACCACGGTGGAAGTATCCCGGGGCAAAGCGCAAATAGGTGAAATAGCCTGCCAGATAATTGATACGCCGGGCATGTATTCCCTTCTTCCCATTACCGAGGAGGAAAGGGTTGCCCGCAGGATTTTGCTGGAAGAAAAACCAGACCTGGTAATTCACGTAATAGATGCCAAGAACCTGGAGAGGATGTTGCCGCTTACCATACAATTGCTGGAATCGGGTTTTCCCACTATTCTTGTTCTCAATATTATGGATGAAGCAGAGCAAGAAGGCATCATTATCAACAGGAATTTACTGGAGAAAGAGTTGGGTATACCCGTGGTAGGAGCAGTATCCATAACAGGTGAGGGGATAGAGGAGTTGAAAAAGAGAATCCTCTCTTTCTCACAAGCTATGCGCAGTTACGAGAATTTCATCTCCTACTCTCTAAAAGATGAGATAGAAAAAATCGAGAGTCTCCTGACTTCTTCTTATCCTCTATCCAAACGGATGGTAGCGCTTTTACTACTGCAGGAAGACGAAGAGATAAGGGAAATGGTAAAAGAAAGAGAAAAAAACAACTTCTTTTCCATTAACCAGGTTCTGGAAAAAGCCAGGGACCGCTACGTGAATCCTATTTCCTATGAAGTGGCTCTGGAAAGACAACATAAAGTAAGAGAAATTGTAGATGGGGTAGTAAAGCTGAAAGAAGCTAAGGTTACCTTCCAGGAAATACTGAGTCGGCTTACCATGAATCCTTTTACCGGATTCCCTATATTTTTGCTGATAATTTACCTGCTTTACGAATTTGTAGGGGTATTTGGGGCGCAGATATCGGTGGATTTCCTGGAAAAAACCATATTCGGTCAATATATCAATCCTTTTGTAACCAAGATTGTTACTTCTTTTATCCCCTGGAAAGTGGTGCAGGATTTATTTGTAAACGAGTATGGAATTATCACCCTGGGAATAAGATATGCAGTAGCAATAATTCTGCCTATCGTTGCCACCTTCTTTATTGCCTTTTCCATTATTGAGGACACAGGCTACCTTCCCCGCCTGGCCATGCTTATCGATAGGATGTTTAAGAAAATCGGGCTTAATGGGAGAGCAGTAATACCAATTGTCCTGGGATTTGGATGTGACACCATGGCAGTCATGGTAACTCGTACCCTGGAAACCAAAAGGGAACGTATCATCGCTTCCTTCCTTCTGGCTCTGGCTATCCCCTGTTCAGCCCAATTAGGTGTAATTCTGGCGCTTTTATCCGGTAATGCAACCTTGTTTGCCATCTGGGTGGGAGTAACAGCTTCCATATTTGTTCTCATTGGATACTTAACTTCCAGGTTAATGCCGGGAGAAAACCCCATATTTTATATGGAAGTTCCTCCTTTGAGACTGCCCAAGCTCTCCAATGTGTTGACCAAAACCTACACCAGGGTGGAATGGTATCTAAAAGAAGTATTTCCGCTTTTTATTATGGCCAGTGTGTTTATCTGGATAGGCAAAGTAACCAAACTTTTTGATTTATTACTGCGTTTAATGGCATATCCAGTGCAGTGGATAGGGCTACCAAAGGAATCGGCCGTAGCCTTCTTATTCGGCTTTTTCCGCAGAGACTTCGGAGCAGCCGGGCTCTTTGATTTGAAAAGTTCAGGAGTGCTCAGCGGGGTTCCCCTCCTGGTAGCGGTGATAACCATGACTCTCTTTATTCCCTGTATTGCCCAGTTTTCCATGACCGTGAAAGAACGTGGATTAAAGACTGCCCTGCTTATGGCAGGGTTTATCTTTCCCTTTGCCTTCCTGGTGGGCGGAATAGTGAATCTAATACTAACTACCCTGGGGGTGAGCTTATGAAGTGTCCCCTATGCGGCATGGAATTCAACCCGGAGCACGCCCAGAAGGCGTGTGCAGGGTGCCCCCTGGCAAAAGGCTGCAATCTGGTTAAATGTCCCAACTGCGGGTACGAGGTGCCGAAAGAGCCGGAATTTATTAAAAAACTTAAAAAGAAAAGGAGAAGAGAAGATGACGCTTAGTGATAGGGCAGAAGAGATACTGGAGGCCCTCTGGATAGAAGTGGTAGAAGAGAAAAAAGGGACATGCAAGGTAAGCATATTAAAAGACGACGAAGCGATAAAAAATTTAGCCCGCCTGGGGTACATAGAAATTAAACCTCCGCAAAATCAGATACAACTAACTGAGAAGGGCGAGGCAGAAGCAAGAAGTTGTGTCCGACGCCATCGTCTGGCAGAAAGGCTGTTGGTAGATATCCTTGACTGCAAGAAAAAATTGGTGCATGAAACAAGCTGCAAATTTGAGCATTTTCTCCATAAGGGGTTGGATGATAATATCTGCACTCTCCTGGGGCATCCCCGCACCTGTCCACATGGAAAACCTATCCCGGAAGGGCCTTGCTGCAAAGATGCCAGGAGAAAACCGGAGAAGCTGATTATGCCCTTAACAGAGTTGGAAATAAACAGGAAAGCGCGAATTTCCTACCTGCAGACACAGGACCGTAATATCCTGCAAAAATTAATCGCTATGGGCGCCTTACCCATGACAGAAATTGTTCTCCTGCAGAGGTTTCCCTCCTATGTATTCCAGGTGGGAAAAAGCAAGTTTGCCGTGGATAAGGAATTAGCCTCTTGCATTTATGTAAGGGTCATCTAAGGGAAGACTATGTAGATGATAATTCCTCTGATTTTCATCTTTCTTGTTTTTCTTTTTAAGCTGCCATTTTTGAACTTTCCCTATCACTGGGATGCTCTGGGGTTTACCATTCCTCACGCCTTAAGTATATACAAGAACAACTTTAATCCCTTTGTCTCCCCTTATGATGTCGGCCATCCGCCCTTGTTTTACTTTTTGCTTGCTTCCACCTGGAAAATCCTGGGAGTTCATCCCTGGTCATCCCGCCTTCTTCTCTTTATTTTTGTAGCAGGAGCACTTTATTATACCTACCTCATAGGAAAAGAATTAAAGATTAACATCCCTCCCTGGGCACCGCCTCTCCTGCTTTTTATTTCCCCTCTTTTCTTTGCCCAGTCCGGAATATTAAACCTGGAAATACCTCTCACCACATTCATGCTTTTCTCTTTTTACCAATACCTTAAGGGTAATAAAACCTTGCTTACTTTCGGGTTAACCCTGCTTCTCCTTACCAAAATCAGCGGGATTATCTTTTTCCTTTCCCTTCTCATTGCTCATCTGGTAACCAGCCGGGGAAAATTAAGAAAGAATGACCTCCCCTGGATATTCTTTCCTTTATTGCTCATATCCGCCTGGCTACTAATCCACCAACTTAAAACAGGCTGGGCACTTTATCCGCCCTACCTGGCATTCCAGAGAAAAATTACCTTCAACCTGAAAGAAATTCTCTTTCTTTTTCTCCAGAACATGAAGGAACTGCCTGCCAAACTTTCCCTGATTATACCCTTTTCTTTTCTTGCCCTGCTTACCTGGAAGAACAAGCTGCCGGGAATTACGCTTTTGCTTTTAGCAATACTTTTCTCTCTTCTCATTATATTTTTACCCGCATCTCTTCCGCTTGCTGTTCTGGTTTTTATCCTCTTCCTTATCTACCTCTCAAAAAAAGCATCAGCATCCTTTGTATACTTGTTCACTTTCGTTTTCTTTATAACTACTCTTTCTTTTTATTCTCTCTTAACCTCCTCCCTGCCTCGCTACCTTCTTCCCCTTTACCCCTTTTTCTTCCTGGTTTTCTCCCTTTCCCTGGGGGAGCTTCCTGCATCAAAGTCCGCATCCCTTCTCTCCGGGATGGCAGAGAGTGTGAAACACCGTCCGCGCCGGGGATACTTTAGCTCCCGGGAAAAGATAATTCTTGTTGCGCTGGTTATGCTTCTGGAGATAACCGGCTGGAGCGGTACCAGGCAGGTAAGCGGGGAGGGGAGTGGAGCAAAACTTGAAAATAACCTGGAGTATGCACACCTGGTAAAAAGCCATCTTTCGGCTGACCGCTACATAGAGACTAAATTCCCGGGAGCCACGGTTCTCACTACCTGGCCGCAGGTTATTGAATTAACTATCCCTGAGACCGGCTATGTCCACGGCCCCTACCAGGTAATTTACCTGGATAATTACAAAAAAGGAATGGATTACGATATTATTTATTACTCTCCCCAATCTCACGAAGCGAGAAAATTGAGAAAAATAATCCAGCAGGAAAACCTCTTTTTACTCTACAGGAAAAATATCAAAGGTAAAGAAGTTTTTATCTATGCACCCCGCAGGTAATCCGGCAGTTTTATATACGCGAAGAGAAAAGAACCTGCGAGACACAACTCGGTTGCTTGAAAAAAAGGGAAAATTACCTTATACTCTTTTACAGAATCCTGTAGCAATTCCTTGCCGAGCCAGCAAAGGGAGAAGTCATGCATGGGGAAGAGTGGAATAAGTGTACCTGCCCAGTAAGAAGGACACCCGTTCAGGAAGGTTTTGCCGGCAGAATAAGCCGGGGGAAAGCCGTAAAAGTTCCCCTGGCTACCCTATGAAGATGTTGAACAAGAAATTCTTTATCCAGCTCTTTATTGCTTTCCTCTTGCTATCCGGATTATGTTCCGGTGGTATTGCGGGAGAAAAAGATGTACACGCAACAGCTCGCTACAACGCGGGTTTTCGGATTCTCAAGGCACCACGTCCCGGCAAGGAACCGTTAACCATAGCCATCTGGTATCCTACCAGGGAGAAACCTGCGCCCATGAAATACTTTTCAGTGGGAAGAGAGTTCGCTGCGGATGTGGCAAAAGATGCCGCTCCTCTAAAGGGGCCGTTTCCACTGGTTATTCTTTCGCACGGCGCTGGTGTATCTGCCACCTCCCTGGCAGTTTACGCGGAAGAATTAGCCTCGTCTGGTTTTATCGCAGCCGGGCCTGACCACAGCGATGAATTTATTGCTTCCCGCTCGGATAGAAAGCTCAACGTTAAAGTTATGGACTGGCTCAGGTGGGCACGCAGGGGAAGCAAGAGAGTCTCGCAGGGAGACAGGCAGGCAATGAAATACAAACACCGGCCAGTGGAAATATCTGCCACCATAGATTACCTGCTGAAGCTAAATGCCGATTCAAAAAGCCCTTTTTACCATACCATGCTTCCGGAAAAGATTGGCATGATGGGAGTATCGTTTGGAGCATGGACTACCCTGGCAGTTTCAGGAAGCATCCCCTGGTACCACGATAAAAGAATCAAGGCTGCCATCCCCATTGCCGGAAACCCTGGCAAATCTCGCTGGGGAACAGGCATCTCGCGCCTAAAAATACCAGTGATGATTGTATTTGGAGAAAAGGAAACCATGGTCCTACTTGACCCCACCAGCCCCGGGAAGAGCGAAGGGATGAAGCAGGAGTACATACTGGCTAATCCTCCCAAGTTTCTCCTGGGGGTAAAGGGAGCAAAACATCTCAACTTTGGCGGAGCCGGAACATTTAATCTCAAGATGGGGAAATCCTTCTCCACGCGGGAGGTGCGAGAAAAAGACCCGGTGACAGGGGTGGTAAACAAGTACTCTATTGCCTTCTTTCGGCGCTACCTGATGGATGACTATGCGGCAGAAAAGATACTAACCCATTCAGACCCGCGCCTGTTTCTTTTCGAAGCTGACCCGGGAACAAAGAAAAGTAATGAGGGGAGTTGACTATCTCATTATTATCCCTTCCCGCTGGGAAACTCCTTCCTTCTTTCTCCTTTCTCCCTTTACCCCTTTTTCGCTGCGAGAGACAGAGAAGGGAAAGGTGCTCCTTTTCCTCTCCGGCGTAGGGAAGGCTAACATAATAAAAAAATTGCCTCATGTACTGGACAGGTTTTCCCCCTGCCGGGTGATTCTCTCCGGGTTTTGTGGAGCCAGGCGAGAAAAGTTCCCCCCGGGCACCCTGGTCCTGGGAAAGGCTGTCATTTACGGCAGTGAGAAATTAGAAATAGAGAAAGATTACCTAAAAGAAATAGCAGAAACATGCAAAAATTTTCCCTTTCCCCGGGTGAAAGAAGAGATAGAGTGCCTGGATAAGCTGGAATTATTGAAAGAAAAGGAAACACCTCCCTTCGTAGACATGGAGTCTTTCTGGGTGATGAAAATTTGCCGGGAAAGAGCAATTCCCACCGCAATTGTGAAAGCAGTAAGTGACAATATTACATCTCGCAGCAGGCTTCTTCTTCCTTTTTACCTGCCAAAACTAATATGGAAAGTGGGAAGAAGCAGGAAGCAGGTAATTAAATCTATCTCTCTTTTTCTTGAGAAGTACTTTTATAGCTAATGCTTTTTAATACCTTAGTATTCTGGGCTTTCTTTTCCCTGGTTTACTTGCTGTATCTGCTTTTCCGCAAACACCTGCGTGCTCAGAATATCCTGCTTCTTATAGCAAGCTATATATTTTACGGATACTGGGACTGGAGATTCCTCGCCCTTCTTTTAACTTCCACTGTCCTGGACTACTTCTGCGGGTTGAAAATCTATCACTCTCCCACACAGCCGGCGGGGAAGAAATTTCTTATTTTAAGCGTGGCAGGAAATCTCACCATACTTGGGTTTTTCAAGTATTTTAATTTCTTTGTAGAGAGCACCACCTGGCTTCTCCAGAGGATTGGATTGCCTGCTCCTGATTATTTTCTGAGAATTGCCTTACCCATTGGGATTTCTTTTTATACTTTCCAGACCATGAGTTATACAATTGATATTTACCGGGGAAAAATGCGCCCTACCCGGGATTTTTTGAATTTTGCTCTTTTCGTATCCTTCTTCCCGCAATTAGTAGCAGGGCCTATTGAACGAGCCCGGCATTTACTGCCCCAGATTCTCAATCCCCGCCAGATTACTCCCCGTTTCCTGAGGGAAGGCATCTACCTGATAATCTGGGGGCTCTATAAAAAGGTAGTGGTAGCAGACAACCTTTCCCGCATAGTAGATAAGGTGTTTGCCGGCCATGCCACGTTTTATGGGAGTGAAATACTTATTTCTCTTTATGCCTTTTCCCTGCAGATTTACGGCGATTTCTCCGGCTACTCGGATATTGCACGCGGGCTGGGAAGATTGATGGGATTTGATATCATGCTCAATTTTAACCTTCCCTATTTTGCCCGCAACCTGAGGGAATTCTGGCGAAGATGGCACATAAGCCTATCCACCTGGTTGAAAGATTACCTGTATATATCCCTGGGTGGCAACAGGAAAGGAAAAATCATCACTTACCGGAACATTATGATTACCATGCTCCTGGGAGGGTTGTGGCACGGGGCCGGATGGAATTTCGTTCTCTGGGGATTTTACTGGGGAATTCTTCTGGTCATCTATAGGCTAATTTTCAAGCCGAACGGGATTAAAGACCGGACTAACAGGTTTACCGGGTTTCTCAGCATGGTAGTCACCTTTCACCTGGTTACCTTTGGCTACTTACTATTCCGCAGCACCTCGTTAAACCAGATAATCTCGTTGTCTTCTTCTCTTTTTGGCAATTTTCAGATTACCCCCCTTTCTATATACTGGCTGGGACAGCTCTTCTTTTTTTCCTGGTTCCTTATAGTAATAGAGGTAATGCAATTTAAGAAAGGTGACCTGGATTTGATTTTACATATCTCACCTTGCTGGCGTGGGATATTTTACTTGATTTTAGCTTTTATGATTATCTCTTTTGGCATAACCGGAGGGAAGGAATTTGTCTACTTCCAATTTTAAAAGGCTCTTCTATATTTTATTTTTTCTTGCCCTGTTCTTTGCCATTGACCGGCTGGTGATTTATCGCGTTGACCTGATTCCCTATCCATACGAGATGCAGGAGCCTCTCTACCAGAATATAGTATACAAAAAATTTATCCATAGCAGGCTAAATAACCTGGAGCCACAAATCAACAAAAACCTTAAGATTCTTGTCCTGGGCACTTCCCGTACTCTCACCGGAATATCTCCCCGGATAATTGCAAAAGAGCTATCCCTCCCTCCCGGGACACTGCTTAATTTCAGCCTTCCCGCCGAGTCATATCTGGATATTTACACCATATTAAATGACCATATAGAAAAGGTAAAACCTATACCACTCCTGATAATTGAGATTTCCCCTCTCCAGTTTTACTACCCTTACTCTCCTTACATTGAGGAAAAGGGCAATCTGGCAGAAAAACTTACCTGGTCATTTAACTACCATGACTTCCACATGCTGACCAGAAGCTTTTTTATCAGCTACCGAAAAAGGGATATCCTGCGGGGATACATTCTCAGGTGGTGCAGGTTAGCGGGAAAACTTGTCAGGCCTAATACCGTGCAGGAATGGGAACCTTCCACTAAATTCATGATAAAAGATTTTCACGCCATGGGCAGGGGATGGGTGGCAGCTATTGGGCACCTGGAAGAAAAATGGAAAGGAATAGACCTCATGGATAGAAAACTCTTTCCCCACCCCTCAAACAAAGAAAAAGAATGGAAAAACTTTATTAAAATTATCCGCCTGGCAGAAAAAGAGCAATTAAAAATTTTGTTTATAGAGATGCCGGTACAGAGGGAAGCCGAAGAGAAAGTGCTTAATGAGGACCCCGCCCTCTATAAATTCTTCCAGGAAAAGGTAAAACCCTTCCTGAGAAGCAGGGGATATACTGTACTGGAAGGAGGCAAAGCATTTAAGGTGGAAGAAAACGAGTTTTACGATGCCAACCATTTGAACAAAAAAGGAGCAGTAAAATTCAGCCGGGAACTTGCCCAATGGCTGGAGAAAGAGGGATGGGAGAAATGAAAAGCGATGCAAACAAATCACCCCTGCTTTATCCAGTGAGTTTTGTCTCAGGATTTGGTATTGCCAGGAGATAAGATTGCCATATTATTTTAATCTAATCTGGGCGCAGTTAAACACTCCCGGGGGATTTTTCCTGTTACCTTTCAGGCTTTTCCTGGAAAAATATCTACTCCCTGGCTATAACCTGAAAAAAGCACAGGCTCTACTCCCTCTTTTACCTAAACATGCCCGCCTGCTGGATGTAGGCTGCGGGAAGGGGGAAGTATCCTGTTACCTGCAAAACCTTGCGCCATCACTGGAAATCGTAGGCCTGGAAG
>JALUVB010000030.1 GCA_027021085.1 bacterium | reverse complement strand
TGTTCTCCCGGAAAATATCCTCCCTCACCGCCCCCAGTGCTGACTCCCAGGAAACACGGTAGCCTTTCTTAAACCCTACTATTATCTCAGGTGCTTCCTGCAAATGCGGGCCGGAGTAAACTTCTTCCTTGAGATACACCCTATTTACCACCCTCTCCCCGCTTTCGGGATAGGTAAGCTCTTCCAGTTTTTTCTTTATCTCCCTGGTTAGAGCAGGAACTTCCTCTTTCTTTACCGTGCCTAAGGGCTCTCTTCCTCTGAGATTCAGGTATATTCCCCCGCCAATCCCCAGGGAATAGGCCCTGGTGTATGCCCAGTTAACATTACGGAAAAATTCTTCCCCCTCCTGCGGTGGTGCAGCAAGGGAGAGGTATCCTTCCTTCCACAGCCAGGTATTAAGATTAACACTTGTTCTAAAGCTGGAAAACCCATGGTCCGATAGAACTATCACTTTTGTTCCCTTATCCATTCTCCGCAGCACCTCTCCCAGGATTCTATCCATCTCTTTATATACCCGGGGAATAACCTGCCGGTAAATCCTGGCTTCTTGTTCATTGTAAAGAGGATGATGTGGGTCAAGAAAACGGTAAAACATGTGTTGAGTAATATCAGTAATACCGAAGTAGCAGAAAAGAATCCCTTCTCTGAATCTCTTCATCTCATAGTCCAGCATTTTCTCGTTTTCTTTAAGCACCTCACCGTACTCCTCCAGTATTTCCCGTTCCTCCAGTCTCCCCTCGTTAAGAGCCCAGGTTTCTCCCGGCTGTCCCAATGTATGAAAAAGACCTATTGCCCCGCACAGCTTGCGGGAATACGAGGAAGGAAAACTTATGGGAAAAGCAGGGTGCCGGGGGTCAAAATTGAGCGGCGACAGATAAATTTCTAAGTCCGGCTTAATACTTTTCACGTAAAACTGCAGAATTCCTTTTACCCGGGCCAGGGGAAGCAGGGAAAAATCAACCCCTATCCATCTACTCCAGGTACCTTCTTTTACCCGGTAGCTTTTCCCCTGCAGTGAAATCACTACCTCTCTCCCAGCCGGATTTATCTTAAAGGTTAGGGGTATTTTTACTCTTTCCATATCTTTACGGAAGCTGTTCTCCGGCCCGTAGATAAAGGTTGCCACCCGGCCATCTTTCGCCTCAACTTCCACCACCCTCTCTTCCCTGCCCCTGTTTTTCAGCTTACGGGTAGTGTAAAAAGTATAGGTTCCCTGGGTTCCCAGGAGGTCTGGCACACCAAACCCGGAAAGCATCTTCCCGTAGAGCTTTTCCGGGGGGAAAGTCATGGGTAAACGCAGGATGACCGTGGGAATCCGGTACCCGGAGGTTATCTTCCAGAAAGGGGTGCCATCCCAGTATTTCTCCAGACGGGGGGAAGATAACGGTATGCGATAATTACCAAAACTTAGAAATTTCCCGGGAGGCACAAATTTACTCAGGGTAAGATAAGGCAGGTAGTTACGCCTGTTAGGCTGGAGGAAATCGAATATCCCGTGTTTCCCCGGGTTTACCCCGGTGAAGAAAGACGTCCAGGCTACCGATGACTCGGGTGGTACGGTGGAATAAAGATAAGCAAAACCCCCTGTATTTTTAAGCTTCTGGAAATTGGGCAATTCTCCCCTTTTCATCATCTCCTCCACCCTTCCTGCATCCAGCCCATCCATACCCAGGATGATTATCTTCCCGTACTTCACCTCTGGCACACTTTTCATCTTTAGCATTGTAGCAACCAACACCAGGAAAATAAACACTGCTACTATATAAAAAATCTTCTTATTTTTCCTGAAAAATCTAAACAGGAAGCGAAAAGGAAGCAGCAGGGAAGCCAGAATAGCCATAATAATAGCCAAAAGTGCAGAAAGCGAGGTAAACACTAAGTTTAATCCAGGCCCTATATAGTATGAAATCTTCCTTTCACCTATCATGCTTCACCTACGAACCAGGTAGACAGATAACTTGCCCGCCCCGCCTGTATCTCATATCCTCCCGCTACTATCTACCCGCTACTCACTACTTTCAAAGTTGCGAGTCATCCCCGATGTCCATCGGTCCCGACGTATGTCGGGGCGCCTACCCCCCACCTATATATTGTATCCTGCATTTCCTCTTCCAGTCTAAAGTCTATAGTCTGAAAACCTGGATACCTGCTTTCGCAGGTATGACAGGCTTGTCATTCTTGCGCAATCTATCCATTTACCGAGAAACCAGGATTACCAGGGAACCAGGATACCAAGTCACTCTTCACTATTCACTGTTCACTATCTTTCCTCGCTACTCACTACTTTCTCACCGTTCACTATTCACTGTTTACTGTTCACTATTTACTGCTTTCCCAGTCTATGGTCTATCTACTGCACATATCCCAAGCTTTTCAATCGCTCCCTGCTCTCCTGGTCAAGTTTCCCCAGGGAGGAAGAAAGATACTTTTGCAACTCTTTCTCCCTTTTTTCCAGAAGCAAGGAAAGAGGTAAAGGAACCCTCTCCCAGCCCAGGGCAATTCTCTCCTGGGGGTCCTGCTCCAGGCTGTAAAACCATTTCAACTCTTTCCCCTTTTTTCCCCCATGTATAATTTTATATTTCTCTGTTCTCAATGATACATACCAGGATCTTCTCTCCGGATTTCCACTTATACTGATAATGGGGGAAAAGCTGTAACTTCCGCTTTTTTTTAACAATGCCGCGAAATTACTGCCTTCCATGCTACTGGGAACCTTAAAATTGAGCAGAGAAAGAATCGTGGGGGAGATCCCCAGCGTAGGCACCATGGAAGTTATAATGCCTCCCTTATTTTGCTGAGGCAGCTTGATAATAAGCGGAACTTTTATCACCGTATCCCAGGGTGGCCCACCATGGGCAAAGTAATTCCCGTGTTCACCCAGGTATTCTCCATGGTCTGCAGTAATCACAATAAGCGTATTTCGGTAAATTTTAGCATCCCTAAGATATTCTATCAGCCTGCCAATATATTCATCGGTAAACCTTATTCCTCCATCGTACTGGGCTATGTAATAGCCTGCTTCCTTATGCCCCTCCTGGTAGATATACCGGGGGATAGCATTTTCTCCCTCATCGGTTTCACTTACCGGAAGTCTTTTTACTTCTTTATAGAACTTATCTTTAACAAACATTGCGTTATAGGGAGAAGGAGGGCGATAGGGCCCATGCACATCCATATAGTGCAGGTAAAGGAAAAAGGGCTGCGAGGAATTTTGTTGTATCCACTGCATTCCCTGGGCAGTGAGAAGAGGAGCTGTTAATCTCCTGTCATCTACAAATTTATCAAAACCCCTGTCCAGCCCCTTCACCTTTCCGATAATCCCGTGACCGCTCAGGAAGGCTGTGCGATAGCCCTTTCTTTTGAATACTTCAGAGAGGGTTAAAGTATCCGGATTCAAAGAAGCTGTCCAGTTAGATACCAGGTGCCTGACCAGTGTGGAAGTAAATAGAGAAGGAAGAGAGACCACAGTCACAGTAGAAGGAGAGATCGCCTGGGTAAAAAGATAAGAACCTTTGGCAAAACTGTCTATGTGGGGGGAAGTAGCACGGAAATACCCGTAACAGGAAAGATGGTCTGGCCGTAAGGCATCTACCAGGATAAATACCACATTTATTTTTTCCTGCCGGGATTTAAATTGAGGCTGTAGAACTGCCAGGGAAACCGCCAGCAAGATCAAAAAAATGATTAGTAAGCGAACTTTCATTTGTTTATTTTATCACTTTCCCTCTCCAGGCGTGTTGTATGTTAAAATATAAGCCTGATGTTTTTTAGCTTGGGCGTATGGGAGAAAAATATGCTTCACTGGCTGATAAACCACCGTATAGGGTGGCTGAATTACTTTTTTATTTATTTTACTTACCTGGGAAACGCGGGGATAACACTCCTGATTTTCTTCTCTTTCCTCTACTTTTTCAGGAAGAAATCTTTTTTTTTCGGCTTAACTTCCTCTTTGACCGCGCTAATCCTGGTGGAAATATTTGTCCAGCTGGGGAAATATTTTATCCATCGTCCTCGCCCGGTAATATCCTTACCTGATATCCAGGTTTTAGGCCCTCTTCTCAAGTACTCCTCTTTCCCCTCGGGACATTCAGCCGTAGCTTTTACCGGTGCGGTGCTGTTTTCCTACTTCTTTCCCCGCTTTGCCTGGATATTTTACCTGTTAGCCTTTTTAGTAGCCTTTTCCCGCCTTTACCTGGGGGTGCATTTCCCCTCCGATGTCCTGGTAGGAGGAACAATTGGGTATTTCAATGGTAAAATAGGTCTCTGGCTGAATAGTAAATGGAGAGAAACGCATGAAAAAAGGGCTGATTGAAAAATACAGAAAATTCCTGCCGGTAAGCGATAAAACTCCGGTGATTACTTTAAACGAAGGGGATACACCGCTTATAAAAGGTAAAGTTTTAAGCGAACTCACCGGCGGTAAAGTTTTACTGAAGTTTGAAGGAACCAACCCTACTGGTTCTTTCAAGGATAGAGGAATGTGCATGGCAATCTCCAAGGCCCTGGAGAAGGGGGCCGAAGCAGTAATGTGTGCCTCCACGGGAAACACCTCTGCCTCTGCCGCAGCCTACGCAGCCCGGGCCGGCATAAAGAGCATAGTGCTTATCCCGGAAGGGAAAATTGCCCGCGGTAAGCTTTCCCAGGCCTTAATTCACGGAGCCCAGGTAATTGCTATCCAGGGGAATTTTGATGACGCCCTGCGTATGGTGGTGGAAATAACCTCCCGCTATCCCATACAATTGGTCAACTCCATAAATCCCTACCGCATAGAAGGGCAGAAAACCGGCTCCTTTGAGATATGCGACGAGATGGGCAAAGCACCTGATTATCACTTTATCCCCGTGGGCAATGCCGGAAATATAACTGCTTACTGGAAAGGGTACAAAGAATACTATTCCGCGGGTATTATTTCTTCTCTGCCCCGCATGAGAGGATACCAGGCAGAGGGAGCTGCTCCCATTGTCAGGGGAAAAGTTGTACCCAATCCGGAGACCGTTGCCACAGCTATCCGCATAGGCAACCCTGCCCGCTGGAAAGAAGCCGAAACAGCCGCACGGGAATCAGGGGGTAAAATCGATATGGTCTCTGACCAGGAAATCCTCTCTGCCTACCATCTCCTGGGAAAGGAAGAGGGGATATTCGTAGAGCCTGCTTCTGCCGCCTCGGTGGCAGGCCTGTTGAAATTTAACCGGGAGAACCCGGGGGTATTAAAGGATAAAATAATAGTATGTATTCTCACCGGAACCGGGCTTAAGGACCCGGACCGGGCAGTAAAGGAATCTCCTGTCCCGGAATCGGTTCCTCCTACCCTGAAAATTCTGGAAGAGAAACTGGGATTGAAATAATGAGAAAAAAGAAAACAGGCTGGATAATATTATCTATTATTGTCTTTCTTGCTTTTGCCTACCAGGTAGTACTCTTCTCCCTTACCCAGAAGATTAAGGAAGAATTATCCAAAAACGGGATAAAGGTGAGACACGTATCCCTGGGGTTAGCAAGGGGAAGGATAAAAATAAGCGGAGGCAAAGGGACAAATGAACAAATGAAATGGCAGTTCTCCCGCCTGGAGGCAAATTTTTCTCCTTTGCGAGTCTTGAAACACAGGGAAATAGAAAAGGTAATAATCAAAGGCTGGGAAGTATCCTGGCGTTCCAACCCCTCTCTTCCCGACCCTAAGCTTCCCATAATAAAGGAAGTGATTCTAAAAGAAGGCTCTTTTGTCATCCGCTTCCCGGGAGGAGCAATAAAAGGCAAGGCAGAAGGAGTTATACGTAATATCGGGGAAGGAAGGAAAGCAAAGGCAGAAATCACAGGGACTATTGCCCCGGAATCTCCCTTCTGGATAAAGGGCGAGTTTCAACTACCCGACCCAAACGAGTACTTATCTGGTAAGGGGGAAATTACGGCTCTTCCCTTGTCTCCCTTAACCTCTCCCCTGATAGAAAGCCTGAGTGGAGGGAAAAATATCGCGGGTGCTTTTTTTACTCCGTTCCTGCAAAAATCCATCCCTCTCTCCGCCAACCTCTCCTTCCAGGGTAAACTGATAAGAAAAGAAGTTGAACTTGTGGCTTTACTGGAGGGCAAATGGGGAGGGAAAGATGCAATATTGAGAATAAAAGGAAAGGGTAAAATACCCAGGATTTCCTTTTCTTACCAGGTAGAGGGAAAATGAAGCATGTAATGCTAATCGCTGATGGCATGGCTGACCACTCCCTGTCTCAATTAGGGGGTAAAACGCCTCTTCAGAAGGCACATACTCCCAATATGGACAGGTTAGCCAAGGAGGGATACTGCGGGCTTATTACCACCCTGAAGGAAGGTTTTCCCCTGGGTAGTGACGTGGCCATATTATCCCTTCTGGGATATCCTCCGGATAAATTTTATCCCGGGAGGGGGTCGCTGGAGGCAGCCAGCCAGGGAATCAAATTGAAAGGGCACGAAAAGGCTTTTCGTGTTAACCTGGTAACCATAGAAGATGGAATAATGGCTGATTACTCTGCCGGACATATTCCTTCCTCCCAATCCCGCCTTCTCATGCGTTATCTGAACGAAAAACTGGGAGACAAGAACATACAATTCCATCCCGGGGTAAGCTACAGGAACTTACTGATAATAAAGGGGAAGGGAGAGATAAAAGACGACATTCCTTCCACCACTCCTCCGCATGATATTATCGGCAAGGAAGTAAGGAATTACCTCCCCCGGGGCAAAGGAGCAAACTTACTCAAAAGGCTGATTAAATTATCCCAGGAATACCTGCCTCAGCACCCGCTTAATATTAGAAGAATACAGCAAGGTCTCCCTCCGGCAAATTCCATCTGGATATGGGGAGGAGGAAAGAGACCGCACGGAGAAAGCTTCCCAAAAAAGTATGGCATCAAGGCAGGTATTATCTCAGCCGTGGACGTGATAAAAGGGATAGGGAGCATCCTGGATATGGAAGTGATAAAAGTAAGAAAAGCTACGGGAGATATTTATACCAACTGGCGGGGCAAGGCCAGAGCAGGAATAAAAGCTCTCCGAAGGTTGGACCTGGTGATTATTCATATTGAAGCAACAGACGAAGCCGCACATATGGGAGATCCCCACTTAAAGGTAGCTGCTATTGAAAACTTTGACCGGGAAATCGTAGGAAGAATAATATCAGCCCATCCGGAAGCCAGGATATTTGTAGGATGCGACCATACAACTTCCACCCCGCTCAGGACACATACCCGCGACCCCGTTCCTTTTATTTTGTGGGGAATAGGTAAATCCAACAACTGTCCCACTTTTTCCGAGGTAAGTGCCCGGTTGACCGGTGTGCACTTTAAAAGCGGCAGGGCACTTATGAAACTATTTATAATGGGGAAGTAGACATGGCTCTAATAGTGCAAAAATTTGGCGGAACCTCTCTGGCTACACCGGAGCACATAAAGAGAGTTGCCTCCAGGGTGGTAGAAGAGAGAAAAAAGGGCAACGAACTGGTGGTTATAGTCTCTGCGATGGGTGCTACCACGGACGAATTGATAGAATTATCCAGAAAAATATCACGGAATCCGCCCGCCAGGGAACTGGATATGTTAATAGCCACCGGTGAGCAAATATCCTCTGCGCTTCTTTCCATGGCAATACATGCCAGAGGAGAAAAGGCAGTCTCCCTTACCGGTCCCCAGGTGGGCATTCTTACCGATTCCTTTCACACAAAAGCCAGGATTTTAAAAGTAAACAGCAAGAGAATAATAACCGAACTCCGGAAAGGAAATATTGTTATTGTGGCTGGTTTCCAGGGCACTGATTATGAATCCAACATAACTACGTTAGGAAGAGGCGGGTCAGATACCACCGCAGTAGCCATAGCCGCCGCACTCAAAGCAGATATATGCGAGATTTTTACCGATGTGGACGGAGTATTTACCGCTGACCCCAGGATAGTACCGGAAGCAAAGAAATTGCAGTCAATTACCTACGATGAAATGTTAGAATTGGCCTCCGCGGGAGCAAAAGTCTTGCAATCTCGCTCCGTTGAGTTTGCTGCCAAGTATAATGTTAAAATACATGTGAGATCTTCTTTTCATGGGAAGGAGGGGACTATTGTGATGAAGGAGATAGAATCTATGGAAAGCGTACTGGTGAGGGGAGTTGCCCTGGAAAAGAACCAGGCAAAGATAAGTATAGATGGTGTGCCTGATTATCCCGGAGTAGCAGCGGAAATATTTGAGCCGCTCTCAAAGGAAAATATAAACGTGGACCTTATTGTACAGGGTGCACCTGACAGGGAAGGGAAAAGCGAGATAACTTTTACCGTAGCCCGGGAAGAGACAGCAAAAGTAGTAAAATTAATGGAAAAGGTAAAAGAGAAACTCGGAGCAGGAAAAGTAGGTTGTGATAAAGGTGTAGCAAAGGTGTCAATAGTAGGAGTGGGGATGAGGACGCATCCCGGCGTAGCGGCCAGGATGTTTAAAGCACTATCCAGAGAAAAAATAAACATAGAACTCATCTCTACCTCAGAAATTCTCATCTCCTGCCTGGTAAGAGAAGAGGAGGGTGAGAAAGCAATACAGGCCCTTCATAAAGAATTCGAACTGGAGAGGATGCAATGAAAATTTGGTTATATGATACTACCTTGAGAGATGGTGCCCAGATGGGAGGAGTAAACTTCTCCCTGCAGGATAAGATAAGAATTGCCCGAAAGTTAGATGCGTTCGGGTTTCCCTACGTGGAGGGCGGATGGCCGGGCTCCAACCCAAAAGACATAAAGTTCTTTGAGGAAATGAAGAAATCCCCGCTTAAAAAGGCAAAGCTCTGTGCCTTTACCATGACCCGGAGAGTAAAGTACACGCCCTCACGCGACCCTTCCCTGCGCAGAGCCATAGAAGCAGAAACACCCGTGGTTACCCTCTTCGGGAAATCCTGGCTACTGCACGTGGAGCAGGTACTGAGAATATCTCCCCAGGATAACCTCAAGATAATCGAAGACTCGGTGCGCTACCTGAAAAAGAAAGGAAGGGAGGTAATCTACGATGCCGAGCACTTCTTTGACGGATTTAAAGATAACAGCGATTATGCCTTAAAAACCCTTATGGCCGCAGAAAGAGGGGGAGCAGATTCCCTGGTTCTCTGCGATACAAACGGAGGAAGTCTGCCTTTTGAAATAGAAGAAATCATGCGCCGGGTAACAAAGGAAGTCAATACTCCCCTGGGCATTCATACCCACAATGACAACGGCATGGCTGTGGCCAACACCATAGTGGCAGTAAAAATGGGGGCAAACCACGTGCAGGGAACCATTAACGGGCTGGGAGAAAGATGCGGAAATGCAGACCTCTGTTCCGTTATTCCAAATCTACAGATAAAGATGGGGATGAAATGCTTACCGGAGAGTGCCTTGCAAAGACTCACAGAACTCTCCTACCTGGTCTATGAAATCGCCAACTTAATTCCCCTGCCCCACCAGCCATTTGTGGGAGAAAGAGCCTTTGCCCACAAAGGAGGGACCCACGTAGATGCAGTGAGAAAGGTTTCCCGTTCCTTCGAGCATATTGCTCCGGAATTGGTGGGCAACACGCGCAAAATTCTCACCTCAGAACTCTCCGGGAGAAGCAACATAATATTAAAAGCAAAAGAGTTTGGCATCCAGCTGGACAAAAATTCTGCCCAGGTGGGAAACCTTCTTAACCGCATAAAAATTCTGGAGAACGAAGGATACGAATTTGAAGCGGCTGATGCTTCCCTGGAACTGCTCATGCGGGAAGAGCTGGGTGAGACCCGGGAATACTTCGAAGAGGAAGGATTCAGAGTCTATGTAGGCGAGAAAAAAGGCAAGCCTTTCACCGAGGCAACCGTGCAGGTAAAAGTAGGCAATGATATTGAGCATACCGCGGCAGAGGGAGACGGCCCCGTGGATGCACTGACCAACGCCCTGCACAAGGCCCTGCTAAAATTCTATCCCACGCTCAAAGAACTCCAGCTTATCGACTACAAGGTAAGAATCATCAATCCCCACAGGGGGACAGCTGCCACCACCCGGGTTTTAATCAGGTTCAAAGACCCGCAGCGTATGTTCACCACGGTGGGAGTATCTCCCAACATTCTGGAAGCCTCCTGGGAAGCCCTGGTAAATGCCATAAACTACAAGCTTTTGAAGGAGGGCGAGGAGAGGGGAAAATAGAATAGACTTTAGACCATAGACTATAGACATTAGACGGGGAGCAGTGATTAGGGATTTGGGAGCTGGGGTTTGTAGTTTATTTAGAAATTATTAAGGGAGGGGAAATAAAATGTATGCATTGGGTATTGATTTCGGGACAAATTCCGTGCGGGCAGTGGTAATAGACCTCTCCTCAGGGGAAGAAATTGCCCGGGCAGTGGAAGGATACCCTTCCGGCATAGAAGGAGTAATCATTGAGGAAAAAAATCCGCACCTGGCCCGGCAGAATCCCGCTGATTATCACGCAAGCCTGAAAAAAGCCGGTAAAAGAGTAATCTCAGAAGCATCGGATAACCCTCGTTTCTCCCCGGAAAAGATAAAAGGAATAGGCGTAGATACCACGGGCAGTACTCCCCTACCCGTGGACGACAAACTTGTCCCCCTCTCCTTTCACAAGGAATTTCGTGCTAATCCCAATGCCATGGCCTGGTTGTGGAAAGACCACACCAGTGCTGCAGAAGCAGAAGAGATTACAGAATTAGCCAGAAAGCACCGTCCTCATTACCTGGGGAAAATCGGGGGAGTCTATTCCTCGGAATGGTTCTTTTCCAAGATTTTACATCTTGCCCGCGTGGACCGGAAGGTATTTGAGGCGGCTGACAGTTTCCTGGAACTGGCGGATTATATTCCTGCTGTTCTTACCGGGAAGAAAAACGCCCGGCAAGTAAAGAGAAGCATATGTGCAGCAGGGCATAAAGCGCTGTACAGCAAAGAATGGGGTGGTCTGCCCGACGAAGAATTTTTAGAAATGCTTTCCCCGCATTTCAAAGGATTAAGAAGTAAACTATATCAGGAAGCCTATCCTGCGGGAGAACCGGAAGGTATTCTCAGCGCAGAATGGGCAAAGGAATGGGGAATTCCTCCCGGAATCCCAGTGAGCGTGGGAGCATTTGATGCACACATGGGAGCAGTGGGTGCAGGGATAAAACCGCAGACCTTAGTAAAAATCATTGGCACATCCACCTGCGATATGATGATATTTCCCAAGGATGAATCCTTACCGGATATACCGGGGCTTTGCGGCATTGTCCCCGACTCTATTGTACCCGGCTACATAGGACTGGAAGCAGGACAATCTGCCGTAGGAGATATCTTTAACTGGTTTGTTAAGAACCTTGTACCGGGGAAATATTTCATTGCGGCACAGAATAAAGGGGTGAGTATTCACGATTATCTCAGCCACCTTGCCTCTTCCCTTAAACCGGGCGAGACGGGGTTGCTGGCACTTGACTGGCATAACGGGAACAGGACCATCCTGGTGGACCAGAGATTGAGTGGCTTACTGGTTGGACTTACGCTGAATAGCAAGGCAGAAGAAATCTATCGCAGCCTTATTGAAGCCACCGCATTTGGTGCGCGGGTTATTGTAGAAAGGCTGGAAGAATACGGGATAAAAGTAAAAAACATCATCGCCACGGGAGGCATCCCCTACAAAAACCCTCTTCTCATGCAGCTTTATGCAGATATCCTGGGAAGGAGCATTTATCTCTCCCGTGCTGCTCAAACCTGTGCCCTGGGTGCGGCAATATTCGGGGCAGTGGCGGGGGGATACTTCCAGAACGTGGAAGAGGCTATCCGGAAACTCTGCAAATTAAGGGAGGAAACCTACTATCCCAATCCGGAGAATACCGAAATATACAACATTCTTTATTCCCTGTATGTTCCCCTCCATAATATGTTTGGTTTAGGAGGGGAAAAATTATATCCTGTGATGAAAAAACTGTTAAAGTTAAAGGAAGGCAGCCATGGATAGCAAGTCTTTTTATCCCCTGCTGGACGAGGTCTGGGGAGCAAATATCAGATTATCCAAAAGCGGATTAGTTACGGGAACCCAGGGTAACGTGAGCGGAATAGACAGAGAAAAAGGCTACGTAGCCATAAAACCCAGTGGGATCCCCTACCAGAAGCTTAAAGTAGAAGATATCGTGGTGGTTAACCTGAAGGGGGAGGTTATATGGGGAAAATGGAAACCTTCGGTAGACACACCGCACCATTTATACCTCTACCAGAACCTGGAAGAAATAGGGGGAGTAGTGCATACCCATTCTTCCTACGCCACTGTTTTTTCTATAATGGGGCTCTCCATACCTGTGTTTTCTACTGCCCACGCAGACGTATTCGGAGAAGAAATACCCGTGGCCCCCTACGCAGACAATATAGGGAATCACATTGGAGAATCGATATTACGATACAGGGGAAAAAAATCCCCGGTTGTTCTCCTGGAAAAACACGGAGTATTTAGCTTTGCAGAAACTCCTGAGAAAGCAGTATTTTATGCAGAGATGGCAGAATATGTGGCAAAGACTTCCTATTTTGCCCTGCTACTTGGGAATGCTTTCCCGGGAATAAAACTTTCCCCCTTACCGGCAGAAGAAATAAAAAAATGGCACGAAAGATACCACTCTTCTCGCTACGGTCAGAAAGACAGAAATTGTTGAGACTTTGTCCTATTAGCACTATCTTTATGATAAAATATTTACGGTAAGAGAAAAGAAGGAGGTGTAATAATGGCAGATACTAAAAGGATTCTTGCCGTAGATGATGAGCCTGATTGCCTGGAGTTTGTAAAAGCCATCCTGGAATTGGAAGGATTCGATATAATTACGGCTCATAATGGAGAAGAAGGCTTAAAAAAAGCTATTGATGAACATCCTGACTTAATTATCCTTGATGTACAAATGCCTAAAAAGGACGGGTTCCGCGTTTTCCATGAGATAAAACAGGACGAAAAAACAAAAGATATACCTGTGGTAATGCTTACAGGGATTAGAGATAAGGTAGGCATGGGATTCTCCGTGCAGGAGATGGAGGAATTTATGGGAGCACGTCCGGCAGAATACATTGAAAAACCTATTGACCCAAACAAATTGAAAGAGGCAGTTAAAAAAATATTTAAAATGGAATGAATCCCGCTTGGTGTGAACGTGAGACGAGGGGATTTGATATACATAAACTTATGTGTGAAGCTTCTCAGAAAAGACGCGGTGAATTGCAGGAATTATCCCCTGATATACAATCAGAAGAGGCATTCTCCTTGTTGATGGAGAGGGTTTACCAGGTAACCGGCCAGGATTTTCGTCAATATAAAGATACTACAATAAAACATCGCCTGGAGACCAGGTTGCGCCTAACAAATAATAAGACATACCAGGAGTACCTTGATTATCTGGATAAACACCGGGAAGAATATAATTATCTTCTCTCTACACTGCTCATAAACGTTACCCAGTTTTTCCGAGATAAAAACGACTGGCGGATAATCAGAGAGAAAGTACTGCCAGAGATTATTGCCAGAAGTAAAGAGAGAAAATCAGGCACACCATCTATAAACATCTGGAGCATAGCCTGTGCCAGCGGCGAGGAGCCCTATTCCCTGGCCATTATCCTGCGTGAAATCCTGGGGGAAGAAACAGAAAAGATAAACATAAGGATTTACGGGACTGACATAGACGAGGCTTCACTTGCCAAAGCAAGAAAAGGGGTATATGATAAAAGTAAGTTGGAAGGGGTGGCCCCAGAATTGGTGGAGAAGTACTTTCACAAGAATTCTTCCGGGAAATACCGGGTGAACGCTGATATCAAAGACATGGTAAAGTTTCTCAGGCATTCCATAATTAACGGTGACAACTTTGCCGGATTTGATTTTGTCATCTGCCGCAACCTACTTATCTACTTCACCCGCCAGCTCCAGGAAAAAGTCTATTTAAAACTATACAAGGCCTTAAGACCAGGCGGCTTGCTATGGTTAGGCAAAGCAGAAACACCTGTGGGAAAAGCAGCCAAACTTTTTCATTGTTTATATTATAAAGAGCGCGTTTACCAGAGGTAGGAAGGAGGTGTTTTGAAAATGGGAGAGATAAACTGCTGGGAATTCAAGAAGTGTGGTCGGGAAGAAGGGGGAGCAAAAGCTGATGAACTGGGCAAATGTCCTGCCTATCCGGACCATGGGAGGGACTGCTGGTTCGTGGCGGGAACACTCTGCGGAGGCACGGTTCAAGGTACCTATGCAGAGAAGTACGGTAATTGCCAGAAGTGCGATTTTTACCAGAAAGTAATGCGCGGAGAAATATAGGGGGTTTGGAGGGTTGAGTCGAGTAAAATTCATTGAGAGGGGGTGATAGAAAATGAGTAAGGAGTTGGAGTTGTTAAACGGGAAGATGGGAGAATTGGAGAAGGAAAACAGGCAACTCCGCATCTATTCCCGGAACCTGGAAAGACAGGTAGAAATTCTTTCCGAGAAATACGCCATGGCTAACAATATTTTACTTAATACCCATGATTTAGTAGTTGAAGTAGACAATAACCTGATGATTACTTTCATCAATGAAAGCGCCCTGAAAGCCTCGGGCTACCGGAAACGGGAAGAAATACTGGGAAAGATGCACGTAGGAGACCTCTGGGAAAGCCAGGGGAAAGAAATAGAGTTCTTTCAGGAATGCATTAAAAAAGGTCGTTCAATTGCAAAAATTAAGGCTACAATCAAAACCAGGAACGGAGAGGAACGGATATTTTTAATTAATGCAGGGCCCGTGGTAAATGTGCTGGGTGAAATAAAAGGGGCTTATGCTATCTATACTGATATTACTTCTGAAGAAAAAGCCCGGGAAGAACTCAAGAAAACCAACGAGGAATTGAATAGGAGTAACGAGGAACTGCAGGCTACTAACGAGGAATTACAGCAAACCACGGAAGAATTGCATGCAGCAAACGAGGAGTTAAACGCCTCTAACGAGGAGTTAAAAATAGTAACCGAAGAGCTGAAAAGCATGAAAGAGGAGCTGGAGGAGAGGGTAAGGTTGAGAACCGCTGAACTGGAGAAATCCCGGGACGACCTTCAGAAGAAAGTGGAGGAACTGGAAAAATTTACCGAGTTGGCCATAGGCCGTGAATTAGTAATGGTGGAGCTCAAAGAGGAAAACGCCAGGTTGTCAAAAGAAATAATCAAGCTGAAAAAAGAGCTGGTAGCCAGAAGAGGCTGACCACCAGAGGACAGAAATGGAAAGTATTTATAACCAGGGAATCAATCAGTCAGATAAGCTGAAAAACCCTACCTTGATAAGGAAAGCCTTTATTAACATGTTAGAGGACATGGCCCAGGCTCGTCAGGAAGCAGAAGTTTCCAAGGAACGCACCCGCACCGCACTAATAAATATGCTGGAGGACCTGAAAAAATCCAAGGATATACTGGAAGAGAAAAACAAGGAGCTGGAAAAGGCGCTTAAACAGCTCAAGGAAACCACTGACCAGCTTATCCAGACAGAAAAGATACGGGCACTGGGGGAAGCAATGGCCAGCCTGTCCCACGATATCAAAAACATCCTGAATGCGCTGGAGGGCGGAATATTCATAATGGACCTGGGAGTGCAAAAAGAGGATGTATCATCTATTGTGAAAGGCTGGAAAATGGTGCGGAGGAATACTGACCGGATTAGAGACCTGGTACTGGACATGTTATTTTACGCCAAGCCCCGCAAGCCTGAATACCAGGTAGTAGAAATCAATAAAATTGTGCAGGAAGTATGCGAACTACTGCAGAATAAAGCCCGGGATAAAGAAGTAAAATTAGAATGGATTCCTGATTCTTCCTCGAAGCAGGTCAAAGTTGACCCGAAGGGAATTTACCGCTGTCTCCTGAATCTGGTCAGCAATGCCCTGGATGCATGTGAGGCAGGTGAAGAGGTAACCGTCAAGGCCGAGGTTGCCGAAGAGAAAGGGTTTTTATACATAGCTGTCTCAGACACAGGATGTGGAATCCCGGAAGATAAATTAAAAGATATATTCACTCCCTTCAAGAGTTCCAAGGGTTACGGAGGAACCGGGTTGGGGCTGGCAGTAGCCCATAAAATAGCCTCCGAGCACAAAGGAACAATTTCCGTGGAATCAGAAGTGGGAAAAGGCACCACCTTTTTAGTCCGCATTCCCCTAAAAGGGGAAGAGGATTCCCCCCAGCTCAACAAGGAGACCTAATACTAACTTGATGCCAAAGATATAGCCTTCATCTAACCAAACTAACTAATAACGCGATGTGCGACTTTTTATTTAGTAGCGAGGAGTGAGGGGAGCATTTTAGACTTTAGACTATAGACCATAGACTGGGGAAGCAGTGAACAGTGAGTGGTGAGTTGGCCCCCATATCATGT
>JALUVB010000029.1 GCA_027021085.1 bacterium | reverse complement strand
CTGGCCGGTGCCCCGAAGTTTCGGAAGAGAGCAAGTTTCCTGCGTTCTTTCATATCTTCTTCGGCAGAAACATCTTTAAGATGTGGCAAAGATGCAAGGATTTGTTCCCTCCGTTGAATAAAATGTATGGCGAAGTCTATAGACATGCCCAGAGTCATAGAAGACAGCACTGCTATAGGCATATCGTAATTTTTCCCTATTAATCCGATAAAGCCGTAAATAACAGCAAGAGTGACAGTTAGAGGTACCATGGAGAGAAACCCTCTTCCCAGGGAACGAAAGAGGAAAGCCATCATCAGAAAAACCGCGATGTAGGAAGAAAGAAGGGATCCATAGAGCATTCCCTTAACCATTTTGTCCTGCCAGAAAACATTTATGTAGCTAAGTCCGGACCATTTTATGTTTTTTCTGGAAAGCCCCGGGGGGAGAGGGTGTTCTTTGATATAATTGTTCACTGTATTGATGACAGATTTTATATCCAGGTTTTCTCCTTTTTTCAGTTGTAACCAGATATTGGTGTTCTTATAATCGTAGTCAACTAATTTATCCATGTCCCTGGGATTGCCGGACATAAGAAAGAGAAACAAATACTGGGCTAATTCCTTGGGATTATCAGGGATTACATTGTATTTTTGCTCATTGTTATGCAGGACAAAGTTAACCCGTTTCACCACATTAGCAAGGGAAGTGGTTTTTCCTACTAAAGAAGAATTTTTTTCCAGGTAATTCTGTAGATTATCTATGTATTTTACTACCGGGGGAGATTTCATGATTCCATTTTTCTCCCCTTTAAAGAGCAAATATACCATATAAGTTCCACCGAAATGTTTATTTATAACCCGGTCTGCCTCGCGAATAGGGTGCCCTTTTTTAAACCACTTCACCGGATTATCATTTATCACAATACGAGAAATACCCCATGCTGCTATTACCAGTAGCACGGCGGTGAAAAGCAGCACTTTTTTATAATGCACTATTCCCAGGCGGGATAATTTATGCCTCAGGAAACGGGCAAAAGGAGTATTTTCACTGTCCTTGAATGCTCCGCTTAAGTCCTCAACCAGCCTTGCTTCGTTGAAAAACGTAACGTAGAGAGGGATGAAAATCATACTTAACAGCCAGGAGACAAAGACTCCGAAAGCAACGAAGCTTCCGAACACTCTTACCGGGGGAATAGGCGTGGTTCCCAGAGAGGCAAAGCCTACCATGGTAGTCAATGCGGCAAAAAGCATGGGAACAAACAGTGCTCTTATGGAGCGTTGCATGGCTAAATCCCTTTTCAGACAGCGGGGGCATTCCTCGTGGAATTCGCTTAATATATGGATACCGCTTAATACGGAAATAGGAATAATAAAAATAGGTATCATGGAGCTCATGATATGCACCGTAAATCCCATCCCGATAAGTAAACCCATGGTCCAGATGATGGAAAGCATGGCTACAATCATAGGCCCAAATACTATCAAAGGTTTCCGGAAGAAAAGAAGCATCAGTAAAAAGATGAGAAGGAAAGATAAGGGGGCAGAGATTGCCATTTGTTTAAACATGAGATGTCCGAATGAATCTTCTGCCACAGGCAGCCCCGCAATGTAATACTGCTCTTTATTACTGCCGTATTCTTTAATTATCTTCTTTATTTCTTGACTTATCCGGTAACTCTCCGACTTTTTCTCTATGGGCAGATACATGGCTATCCCCTTACCATCGCTGGAAGCAAGTTTATCCCGCAGAACATCGTTTGTTTCTATGGATTCCTTTATCTTTCTTATCTCATCATTTGATTGGGGGACTTCTTCCATTATCTTGTGCACATTTAACAGCCCTCCTCCTGCTTCTACGTTATCAGTGGTAAGAAAACTTAATACATCATCGGTTACTATCCCTTTAATGTTGAGTATTTTTTCATTTATCTTTAAAATTCTCTCCAGAGAATCCTTTTTCCATATACCGTCCTTTCTTATAATACCTACAACAAGCATGTCTCTTATCCCAAAGTGTTGTTTTACCCATTCGTAAGTTTGACGGACTGGCTCTTTGGCAGAAAGCATGTTTTCCGGGTCCGTGTCCACTTTTATCTTGGGAAATTGGAAGAGCGCCAGGAGAGTAATTAAACCTATTATTCCCAGGGTGATAGCTCTGAATTTGATAACTTTCCCGATTAATAGGCTAATCAG
>JALUVB010000028.1 GCA_027021085.1 bacterium | reverse complement strand
GATAGACGAGAGATAAAACCTTACGCCAGAGCATGGGAAACCCGGAAAGAGGTGTGAGTTGCTCCCGATGTCCATCGGGATGAGTTGTTGGTTTCACCTATCCTCCCAGTCTAACGTCTAAGGTCTACGGTCTAAAGTCCAAGAGTTGTGAGTCATCAGTTGCCAGTTGTTAGTTCCGCCTATTCCCCCACCTATATATTGTATCCTGCATTTCCTCTTCCAGTCTATAGTCTAAAGTCTATGGTCTAAAGTCTTTCCTGCTCCCCTCGCTACCCACTACCCACTACTCACTACTATTTTCCCTTCCCCAGAACAGGGGGGAGGGTGGAGGAGATTTCTACTTTATCCAGCAGTGCTTCCACTTCTTCTTTTTCCGGCATGAGGGTGCCTTTTTTGCCGGCTTTGGCAGCGCCGCAGGCTATGGCGTAGCGCAAGCAGTCAGGGTATTCTTTCCCGAGGAGATGGCGGGAAAGAAATCCGGATAAAAAGGCGTCTCCACAGCCTATACTGCTTTGCGGGGTAACGCGAGGGGGCTTACCGTAGAGAAGTAAATTTTCTCCGAAAAGCAAGGCGCCCTTCTCTCCCAGGGTAAGTGCAATTATACTGATGCCTTTGTCCAAGATTGCCTGGATTACGTTTTGCAGTTTAGACAGGTTTTCTATTTTTTCCCCTGCCAGTCTCTCCAGTTCCCAGAGATTGGGTTTTATCATGCAGGGAGTTGCTTTAATCCCTTCTTTTAAGGGGGCTCCGTCAGTATCGAGAAAGATTCTTGTAGTTTTCCTTTTGATTTTTTCAATAATTCTCTGGTAAGTATCCGATGCTAATCCTGGGGGGAGGCTCCCCGAGATAACAAATATGTCGCGGGGAGTAATTGGGAGCTCTTCCAGGCAGGCGAATAGTTCTTTTTCCTCGCGGGGCGAGATATGGGGACCTTTTTCATTGATTCTTAGGGTTCTGCCGGTATTTTTTTCTACGAAGTTGAAGATGTTCCTGGTCTCTCCGTCTGTGTGAATGGGAGTGAATTGCACCTGTTCTTTTTTCAGGAGGGAGACAATTTTTTCTCCTGTGGCTCCTCCCAGGAAGCAGATTACTTCTGTTTTTGTTTTCAGCCTGCGCAGCATTCTGCCTACGTTTATTCCTTTTCCGCCCGCGTCAATTCTGCTTTCCTGCACTCGGTTGATGTCTTCGAAGACTATTTTTTTCAGGTAGTAAGTGTGGTCAAGACTGGAGTTAAGGGAGAGGGTGAAGACAGTGGGGGTGTTTTTCATTTATTTCCTTTTAATTCTTCTATGTAGTGGAAAGCAGATGCTCCTGCTGTTGCGCCGTCGCCGCAGGCAGTAATTACCTGCCTCAATGGTTTTCTCCGGCAGTCACCGCAGGCAAATATTCCTTTTTGGGATGTATTCATTGCCTCGTCTGTAATAATGTAGCCGTGTTCATCTACTTCTACCAGCCCCTTTAGAAATTCCGTGTTTGGGTCAAGCCCGATGAACACGAATACTCCCTGGCAGGGGATTTCATCTTTCTGATGCGTGGCAACATTCTCTACCACGAGTCCTTCCACGCTATCTTTTCCTAAAATTTCAGTTGCTTTTGCATTCCAGATAAATTCTATCTTTTTGTTGGAGAAGGCTCTTTCCTGCAGAATCTCTTCCGCACGCAGTTTGTCCCTGCGGTGGATAAGGGTAACTTTTTCGGCAAAGTTGGTGAGAAACAGGGCTTCTTTTACCGCGGTGTTGCCTCCTCCCACCACTGCGACTTTTTTCCCCCGGAAAAAAGGCCCGTCGCATGTGGCACAATAGGATACACCTCTTCCGGTGAGTTTATCTTCGCCCGGCACGTTTAGCCTTCTTTGCCTTGCGCCGGTGGCAATTGCCACCGTGGTGGCCTGGTAGGAATTGTTCCGGGCCAGGATTTTCCAGGTGGGTATTCTGCCTTCTTTTTCCCGGGTTATTTCTTTTACTTCTTCCATTACCATCTCCACGCCGAATTTTTCTGCCTGTCTTTTTATTTTATCCACCAGGTCAAAGCCGCTGATTGTTTCTACAAACCCCGGGTAGTTCTCCATGGCATCGGTAAGGAGAAGTTGTCCGCCTACGGCAGATTTCTCCAGTAACAGGACTTTTAAGTTGCCTCTTCTGGCATATATGCCTGCAGTAAGCCCGGCAGGGCCGCCGCCAATAATTATTAAATCGTACATTGTTTCTATCCTTCCTTTGTTGATTTTATCACTACAAAGCTTCCTTCACCATAACCTTTTTTATACTTTTGAGGAGATTTAATATCTTTTAACGAGTTGCCGAATACTGTCTGCACGGTTTCTATACGGCTAAAGTTAGTTTTAACCAGTAACTTGATTACTTCGGTAGTGGAGTAGAATGTCGCCTCCTTGTAGAATTTACTCTTATCCTTTTTCGCCAGGTATGTTTTGCCAAGAGGACTCTCTTTGTCCACAAAGCCAATTATAAAGATGCCTCCGTTTTTCAATATCCTGTAAGTCTCCTGGAATGCCTTCTCCACTTCATCCAGAAAACATATGGTGGTTACCATTAGGGCGTAAGCAAAGAGGTTATTTTTAACTGGCAGGTTTTCTCCTGTTCCGCCTATCACTTTCATTCCTTTTGCCAGAGCTATTTTCTGCATTTTTACTGAGGGTTCAATGCCGATTTTGATTCCGTAGGGAAGGGAAAACCTCCCCGTGCCTGAACCTATCTCTATGCCAGGTTTGTTTCCGGGGATAAAGTGTCTTACTGCGGCGAGTTCGGATAGATATACGAACCTGTTTCTTTCAAACCATTCCTCGTAATCCTCGGAATAGTTTTCAAAAGAGGCAGTTTTAGCCATTTAATTTTTCCTTGCCTGCCTGCGGTTCAATTTCTCTCAGCCATTAACACTAAGTGGCCTATTTTACCATGAATTTGTTTTGCCACGGGTAAACATTTTACTTTGAAAAGAAAGAACACGGGATAGCCTTTATTGGAAAGTGATTCGAAATTTCCCTGTCCCTTGCTGATTATCATGTCTGCATCAAAGAAGACATTTCTGAATTCCCCGGAGCAGAAATTTAAAAGAGTACCCGGAGCATCTGAGCCGTTGGATATTATTTCAGCGTAATTGCCTATCCCGGCTTCTTTTGCATCTTCTTCTAAGGCATCATTTATTATGGGAGCGCCTCTTACGCCGTAATATATCTTTCTGCCGGGGAATATTTCTTCAATTAATACCCGGTCAAAAACTGTTTCTCCTGCATTATCTCCCAGATAAAGAATTTTTTTTGCTGTGTGTAGAGCGGCTTTAAATTTCTCATATGCAAAAATACCAAATTCTTGTTGGTCAATGCTCTCTAACCCATTTCCTACTGTCTCGGCATCATTTATAGCAAAGTCAATTATGTTTCCTATGGTAGCTATTTTCAATGCGATAGAGAGAGAATCTTTCCCTTTCTTAACTTTCTCTTTGAGATAAGGATACATTGCCAGTGCCTTTTTCTGCGATTCCCTTTTGATTTTGAGATAGGGGTCGTTGTTGGAGGTAAGTCTTTTTATAAGCCTGTGGATTTTTAATGCCATTTCAGGAGGCGTGGAGTTCAGGGGAAATTGTGGGATTAGCGCACATACATTATCTATTATTTCCTTCTGCAATTTTTCATCTGCCCCGGCCATTTTCCCTGCTTCGAGTGCTTGCTTCAGAAAACACGGGATACAATCCAAATAGGTCTTCATCTTTTAGCTCCTTTGCTACTTTTATTGCTCAGCTTTAATTTAGCAATGTGCCCTCGGTAAGCATAAAATATCTCCAAAGTGTGGAGCCTAATGCTTTGCCTGCGCATAAGTTGCACCCATTTTATATTATTGAGGGATGATGGTCAAAAGAGGAATGTCGTCAAATAGGCC
>JALUVB010000027.1 GCA_027021085.1 bacterium | reverse complement strand
CCTGGGGCTTGAGACTGCCTTGGAGCTAAATTTAAAAAATCTGGCTTTACGATGAGAATGGATACCTTATTTAACTGGTAAGAACAATGAACCTATATATCCTTTCTTGGTAACGGAGGAATGCACCCGGATGATAAAATGGGGGGTTGCGGACCGACAAATACAAGTTCATCCTCTCCAGGAAGCAGGACTACCAACGCCGTCCTTTGAGAGAACTGTACGACCTCGAGGCAGACCCGGAGGAGCTGAACAATATTGCCGAAGATTACCCTGAGGTAGTGAAGGAATTAGAGGAAATATTAGAGGGATGGATTAGAGAGATGATGAGGAAGAACGGTTGGAAAGAAGACCCCTTAATAGCTAACGGGCTGACAATGGCGGCAGACTGGGAAGAGTGGGTAAATAAGCATGGATACTGGTAAAATTACATCGAACTGAAGATGCTAAACTTAATATGACATTGATAGTTTAAATAGGAATGAAATTAAGTAAATGGAGGAAAGTATGACAAATCGTGAACGGTTTGAAAAAATCGCCCGTTTTGAAAAAGTTGACCGTCCGCTGCGCTGGGAGACGCTTGGATTCTGGAGTCAAACGCTTGAACGGTGGAGGAGAGAATCGGGTTTTCCCCCGGATGTGGATCCCACGGAGTATTACGAAATGGATCCCTGGCCCCGGTTGCCGGGAAATTTAGGACATACCAAGATACCTTACAGTCCCCCCTTTGAAAACAAGGTAATCAAGGACGAAGGCAAAACCAAGATTTATCAGGATACTTACGGGGTTATATACCGCAGTTTCGAAGACTCGTCCAGTATGCCACAATGGTTAAAATTCCCGGTAGAGACTCCTGGAGACTGGGAAAATATCAAGTGGCGAATTGACCCTGCCACACACGACTACGGTGATTTTGAGGAGACGAAAGGTAACTTTGTTGACAATCCGGACCCCAACGGATTGTACATGTGCGGCCTTTACGGATTCTACCGCAATCTCTTTGGTGAGGAGAAATTAGCCTATGCTTTCTACGACTATCCTGAAACAATCCGGGACATGGGAAAACAATGGCTGAACTTCTATGCAGAGGTAGGGGGAAGGGTTATCCGCGAATGCCGTTGCGACTATATTATGTTCTGGGAAGACATGGCCTATAAAACAGGGCCCCTTATCGGCCCCAACACTTTTCTTGAATTTATGACCCCTTATTACAAAGAATTGGTGAGCCATTTTCGCAGCCTGGGAGTGGAAACATTTTGTGTTGATTCTGACGGGAATAATGATATTCTTATCCCTCTCTTCCTGGATATAGGCATAAACATGATGGTTCCGTTTGAAGTGGCTGCGGGCAACGATGTGCGTAAAGTCCGGGAGCGCTGGCCGGAGCTGGTAATCTGGGGGGGACTTGACAAAAGATTTCTCAACGGCAGCAAGGAAGAGATAAAGCGGGAAGTAATGGAAAAAGTTCCGGTGATGTGGGAAAAAGGCGGTTACATCCCCTGCCTTGACCACTCCACCCAACCCTGTCCCCTGGAGAACTGGGAATACTACCTGAAAGTATTGAGAGGGCTGTTTAAATAAAAGGAGGTTGGAAATGAGAGATAAGTTAAAATTTGGGAGTTGTTTACCGCCTTTTACCTCCTGTGCAGACAGGTACCTGCTAACCGGATACGGCGGAGGAGCTGAAACGGTTATCGGCATGATTGAGTTGGCAGGGACAGTGGAAGAATTGAAAGGCATAGAATTGGTGGGAACCTGGCATGTGAACGATGATAACCTGGAGGAAGTAAAATCTACTCTGGATAAGGTGGGGCTTGAAGTCTGTATGATGGTTCCCGATATGTGGGCTTCCCGGAGATTTGGCTCGGGAGGATTTACCTCCCGGGATGAAAAGGTAAGGCGGGAGGCGGTTGAGGAAGTAAAAAAGACCATGAATTGGGCCGAGAAGCTCGGTTGTGACAAAATAGACTTATGGTTCGGGCAGGATGGCTACGATTACCCTTTCCAGGGAAACTTTAAGTGGGCCTGGCAACAACTGGTGGAATTAACCAGGGAATGCGCGGATTACAATCCCGATATCAAAATATGCATAGAATATAAAATTAAAGAGCCCCGCACGCATATTTACATCAATACCATAGGTAAAACTCTCTTGCTTATAAACGAGATAGACAGAGACAATGTAGGAGTTTTAATTGACACCGGCCATGCCTTAGCCGCGGGGGAGAACGTGGCAGAATCCATTGCGCTTGCAGGGGAAAAGCTTCTTTATATGCATTTTAACGACAATTACAGAGCCTGGGATGACGACATGATGGTAGGATCCGTGCACATAATAGAAACACTGGAGATGCTTTACTGGCTGAAAAAAGCAGGGTACGAAGGCTGGTATACCCTGGACATCTTTCCCTATCGGGAAGACGGAATTAAAGCAGTGAGAGAAAGTATTGCCTGGATAAAAGGGCTTATGAATTTACTGGAAAATATTGGTGAGGGAAAAATTGAGAAAATCATCCGCCAGGGAGATGCCACCGAAGCTGCAAAAATGTTACGAGAGGCATTCTGCCAATAAAGGAGGAAGGAAATGAAGTATATAACCCGGAATTGCGTGATGGAGTGGTCTTTTAATTCTACCAGGCAGTACAACGATCCTTTTAACCAGGTGGAATTTTCGGTTGTTTTTACTGCTCCGGACGGAAGCGAAAAAAACGTGCCAGGCTTCTGGGCGGGAGGAGACAATTGGCGGGTGAGATATTCCTCGCCTTTAAATGGTAAGCATACTTACCGTACAATTTGCTCTGATACTTCCGACTCCGGTCTGCATGGCAGGGAGGGAGAATTTGAAGTGGTCCCCTACGAGGGAGATAATCCCTTGCCCCGGCACGGACGCTTAAAAATAAGCAAGAACAAGCGTTACCTGGAGCACATTGATGGAACACCCTTTTTCTGGCTGGGTGATACCTGGTGGATGGGGCTTTGTAAAAGGCTTTCCTGGCCGGGTGACTTTAAGACTCTTGCCGCAGACAGGGTGGCCAAGGGATTTACCGTAATCCAGATTGTGGCAGGGCTTTACCCGGACATGCCGCTTTTTGATGCAAGAGGTGTCAACGAAGCCGGTTTTCCCTGGGAGAAGGATTTTGAACGCATCAATCCCCATTATTTTGACCTGGCGGATTTAAGAATTGAGTGGCTGGTGCGCTCCGGATTGGTGCCCTGTATAGTGGGATGCTGGGGGTATTTCCTCCCCTGGATGGGGCAGGAGAAGATGAAGAAGCACTGGAAGTATCTGGTGGCACGCTATGGCGCTTACCCCGTTATCTGGTGCCTGGCAGGCGAAGCCACCATGCCCTATTATCTATCCAAAGATAAAGAGAAAGATGCCCTGATTCAAAAAAAGGGCTGGACGGAAATTACAGAATATGTGAGAGGGATAGATGCCTTTAATAATCCGGTAACTATTCATCCTACCCAGTATGGAAGGGAGCAGATTGAAAAACCCGAGTTGATTGACTTTGAAATGCTCCAGACCGGTCATGGCAGTCATCTCAGTTTCCCCAATACTATTAAATCGTTAAGACTTTCCCTGGACAAGGAGCCCAGGATGCCGGTCCTGGTGGGCGAGGTATGTTACGAGGGAATCATGGAAGCAAGCCGGGAGGAGATACAACGCCTTCTTTTCTGGGGCTGTATGCTTTCGGGAGCAGCCGGGCATACCTATGGTGCCAACGGTATCTGGCAGGTAAATACAAAGGAAGAGCCCTTTGGTCTTTCCCCACACGGCACCTCCTGGGGAGATACTCCCTGGGAAGATGCTTATCAATTGCCCGGTTCCAGGCACGTAGGGATAGGGAAAAAACTCCTGGAACGCTATCCCTGGTGGAGAATGGAACCGCATCAGGAATGGGTGGAGACGCTATCGGCAAACAAAGAGGAATATTTCGTTCCCTATGCCGC
>JALUVB010000026.1 GCA_027021085.1 bacterium | reverse complement strand
AAGATACCAGGAAACCAGGACTACCAAGATACCAGGGTAGCAACCCCCTATTCACTGCTTACTGTTCACTATTTACTGTTTACTACCCTTCCCCTCACTACTCACTACTTATTGTTCATCGTGCAAAAGAAAACTCGCGCCTGAGTTAAAAATAATATTTGACCGGGAGCAGAGAAAGTGGTATATTTGGTTAATCGTTAAACCAAAATGAAAAATATTAGCTTGAAAGACATTGCGGAGAAAGCGGGAGTCTCCCAGACCGCGGTAAGCAAGGTTCTGAATGAACTTCCTATAAGGATAACCCCGGCAAAGAGGGAAAAGATTAAAGAGATAGCCAGGAGACTTAATTACAGGCCAAATGTTGTTGCGCAGAGTTTGAGAAGCAGGAAAACAAAGAGTATAGGGATTGTAGTCCCGGATATAAGTTCTCTTTTTTATCCGGAGTTAATCAGGAATATAGAGACCAGGTTATTCTCTTTAGGTTATCGCTGTATTATATGCAATACTCAGGATAATCCTTCTTATGAAAGGCTTTATATTCAGGATTTGATAGATAGATGGGTGGAAGGTTTAATCATTGCTCCCTGCGGGGAAGAGGAAAATGTAAATTTCTTACAGGATATCTACAAAATGGGATTGCCTCTGGTGCTCATTGATAGATACTTCCCCGGCGAAAATTTTCCTTACGTTGTCTCAGATAATAAACAAGGGGCTAAAATTGCGGTGAAGTTTCTTGTCTCCCAGAAAGTTTCCCGGGTTATCTACGTGGGAGAAAAGAGGAGGAATCAGGCTGTAGATGATAGGCTTAGAGGGGTTAAGGAAGCAGCCAGGGAAAACCGTATAGTTTTTACGGACAAGGAAATATTCCTGTGTGAAATAGGAAGAGAAAAGGTGAGGGAGACCTTCAGATTCATATTCGAAAGCATGTCCAGGAAGGGATTATCCTGTAGCGGTATTTTCTTTGAATCCAACCGGTTGCTGATGGGCTTACTTGATGCGGCAAGAGAAAGAAATCTATTTATTCCGGATGACCTTAGGATTATTGGCTTTGACCCCCTCTCTCTCGAAATTGTTTACCCGCAGGATTTTGCCTCTTTAAGACTGCTGAAAAATCCTTTTCCCATAATAAAACAGGACGTGCAAAAGATTGGAAACACAGCCTCAGAATTTTTGCTTGCTTTACTCAAGGGGAAAAAGGAAAAGAATCTCAGGAAAAAAGTCAGGGTAAAAATGGTATGGAGATAAAAAGGAGGTGTGAGGATGAATATTAAAAATATCTTTGTTACAGGTGCAAGCGGAAAAATAGGCCGGGCTCTTCTGCCAGAGCTTGTTTCCTGCGGATACCGGGTGAGAGCACTGGAATTTGAAGACCCGGTGGAATGTGAAGGCGTGGAGATAATGGAAGGAGATATCAGGGACCCTTCTCTTGCCCGGAAAGCTCTTTTGGATATGGATGCTGTCATTCACCTGGCAAACTGCAAAGAAAACAGAGAGCTTTTTCTGGAAACAAATATCCACGGGACATTCTACCTCCTGGATGAAGCCAAGAATTGCGGTCATATAAAACAATTTATTCAGGCAGGTTCGGATGCCAGGGCCGGAATCTTCTTTTATCCCCATCCTTACCCGATTGATGAGACTTATCCGCACAGTGCTTATCCCGGTTATTACGCTTTTTCAAAAGTGCTGGAAGAAGTTATGTGCGAACAGTACATGATTCAATACAAGTTACCTATCACTATCCTTCGTTTTTCCTGGGTGATGGACGAAGATGACTTTCTCTGTCATATAACCTTGAAAGAACCCGATTTTGGCGTTCCTGTCTGGAGGGAATTAGCCAGAACTCCCGAGCAGAAAGAATATTTTGAAAAGGGGATAGATGCTGTGGCAAAATTGGTTCATCCGGGAGGAAAGCCGGGGATTCGCCATATAGTAGGAATTGAGGATGTAGTGCAGTCCATCCTGCTTGCCGTGGGGAATGCTTCTTCTATTGGGCATGCATTTACCATTGCGGGACCATCCCCCTTCAGCTATGAATTTGCTGCAGAATATGTAGCAAAAAAGCTAAATCTTCCCGTGCTGGAATTTGAATATGATAAGTTCTATGATTTCACCCATAACATTGCCAAAGCACGCTCAATATTGGGGTATAATCCTCAATACGATATTGTGAAAATTATTGATTCTGCCATAGAATTCAGGAATGCGGGGAAGAAACGTCACCCCACCAAGTACATAGGGTGAAAAAAGGAGGGTGCAGATGGAAAGAGTTAAATATGGAGTGATAGGTTTGGGCTTTTTCGGAGAGAAGCATGTAGAGGTGCTTTCTGCTTTGCCGCATGTAGAGCTTGTGGCGGTTTGTACGCGCAGGGAATGGAGGCTTAAAGAAATTTCCCGAGAATACCACATCCCTTATACTTATACTGATTACCATAAGCTTTTAGAAAATGAAGAGATAGAGGCAGTTAGTATTGTTACCCATGCGCGGGATCACCTTCTTCCTACCGTTGCCGCAATTAAGGCTGGAAAACATATCTTTCTGGAAAAGCCAATGGCATTGACAAAGAAAGAGTGCGAAGAGATCCTGAAATCACTTAAAGACTTTGATAAATTCTTCATGGTGGGACATATTTGCAGGTTTGATGCTTCCTATGCGGTAGCCAAAAGATACATTGAAGAAGGAAAAATCGGGAAGATTGTCTCGATTCATGCCCGGAGAAATATTCCCAAGAGTGTAAGTGAATCCGTGCTGCAGAAGATATCACCCATTGTGGGCGACGGAATACATGATATTGACCTGATGCTCTGGTACACGGGCTCGAAAGTAAAGAGCGTGTATGCAGCAGAAGTAAATGTGCGAAACCTGCCCTATCCGGACATTGGGTGGGCAATATATAAGTTTGAAAGCGGGGCAGTGGGGGTTACCGAAAATGTGTGGTTTTTGCCTGAAAATACGCCTTACGACTTGGATGCAAAAATGGAGATTATAGGTGATAAGGGGGCAATTTATATAAACAGCCCGGGTGAGCCATTGAGAATAAATACGGAAAAAGGATGGGAGTGTCCCGAGACAGTTTACTGGCCCAAAGTTCATACCTGGAGAACAGGTGCATTAAAAGAGGAGCTTTCTTACTTTGTAAATTGTATAATCTCCCGGGAAAAACCTGAGATTATTACCCCGGAAGAGTCCATGAGAGCCGTAGAAACGGTGGAAGCGGCCGAGCATTCTGCCAATACGGGAAAGGTGGTGCTGTTATGAAAATGGAGTTCGACCATATCGGGTTAATCACAGAGGAGAAGAGGGCAGGGGAGGTATGGGTGGAAAAAACAAAGGTCTGGGTAACGGATTACAAGACACACCCTTTTAGAGTTGAATGGCTTAGGTTCAGGGAAGATACGCCGGTTAAAGGCGCGGTAAGGCATAAGCCGCATATAGCATACAGAGTGGAAGATATAAAAGAGGCAGGCAGAGATTTGAAAGTTTTACTGGAACCCTTCGATGTGGGTTTTGCCGTGGTGGCATTCTTTGAAACGCCTGATGGGGCAGTAGTAGAACTCATGGAATACAAGTAAAAAAAGGAGGATAGGAAAATGTCAGAAGAAAAGGCAAAAATTGGTTTTGTGGGCTGTGGTGCCCATGCTACCGCTTCCCTGTACCCGGCAATCCATACCATACCCCAGGTTGATTTAGTGGCAGTATGCGATTTAAAGGAAGAGTTAGCCAGGAGAAATGCCAGGAATTTTGGTGCCAGGAGATGGTACACGGACTTAGCTAAAATGCTAAGAGAGGAAGAATTGGACGGGGCAATTGTGGTGGGTCCTCCCCAGATGCAGTCCGAGGTGGGCAGGCAGTGTATAGATGCGGGCTTACCCATCTTTGTAGAGAAACCCTCTGCAATTTCCTATAAAGCAGCCCTGGACTTAGCCGAGTATGCCAGAAAAAAGGGGCTCTGGGGGGCAGTTGCCTATATGAAA
>JALUVB010000025.1 GCA_027021085.1 bacterium | reverse complement strand
TCGCTATAGAGGAGAAAGAAAGGAGGAAAGAACATCCTGTATCCTCACTCCCGGTGGACGGACTTATCGTGGATATCGGGGAAGAAACCATAAAGACTTACGAAAAAATAATCCAGGAAGCAGGCACCGTTTTCCTTAACGGACCGGCAGGGATATACGAAGAAGAGATTGCCCGGGAAGGCACCCGGAGAATATGGGAAAAAATTGCAAAAAGCAAAGCCTTTTCAGTAATAGGGGGAGGAGACACCATCTCTGCAGCTAAGAAATTTGGCCTGGAGAAAGATTTTTCCTACATCTCCACGGCAGGAGGCGGGCTGGTAAGATTCATCTCCGGGGAAAAACTCGCCGTGATAGAAGCTCTTTCTTGCAGTTAAAGTAACTTGATTCCTGATTCTGGGTGAATATATTCCCTTTTAGCCTGGGCGCCTCCTGCTCCCCCGAAATAAATCGGGGTCGGGAGCCCGCCAGGCATGACAGGTGGGTAAAAAACCAGGATACTAAGATAGCGGGAAATTCACTGTTCACTGTTCACTATCCCCCAGTCTACAGTCTAAAGTCTATGGTCTATAGTCTAGCCTAATCCAGTGGGAGTTCTTCGAAGGAAAGGGAAGTGACCTCAGTAGTACTGCCTCCCCCCAGACCGGGAGGGGGAGAAGAAGGGATATATGCATTATCATGGATGATATGTACTGCATTGATTATAGTACCACCATAGAATTCATCCGAGATAATGCTTCCCTGAATACGGGCAGAATTTCTCAGCTGGGTACTTCCCCCGCTGTAAACAATTCCTCTCACTTCTGCACTGTTTTCAATGGTAATGTCCCCGGGGGAAAGGAGATTCCCTGTTATTGAAGCTGAATTCCTGATAATAATGTTTGTGGAAGAATAGAGAACATCTCCCCCTGCTATGTTTACTGCGTTATCAACTCTCAAGCTGCCACCTGCTATCAGCTCAACGTTACTGATATCAGACATATTCCTAATCGTTATATCTCCCGTAGCCACAATACTTCCCGGCCCTATCAATTCAGCCATAGTCCAGATGGTAACATTGCCATTTACGTACAAAGTAGAACCATTTAAATTGTAAGTGGCTCCCTTTAGACTCCAGTTTCCCGGAGGCTGAGTTCCCGCTATACTTAGTTTATTATCATAGTAGGAAGTATCCAAGTTTGGGAATTGGGGAACAGGATTGGGAACTCCTCCCGGAGTATAAATCCCCCCTCCACTCACGCTGCCCGTAGAGTAAACCAGCCCCGGTGCCACGCGGGAAGCATGATTTATAGAGATATCCCCGTTGGCAAAGACATCTCCCGATGCACTGCCTACCCGGGTTATATCCACGCTGTTATTAATACCCACACTTCCTACACCATCAGTATTTCCCCAGAAAAGGACATACTTGCTAAAGGTACTCATAGCCCCCAGAGTGCGAATAAGAACCTTCTCTTTAACCCTTTTCCTGCCTCTGCCCCCCTTAAGGAAACCAGTAGAAATTATGGTTATCCTGGTATCCGTATCCACTCCGTCCAGGAATGTCTGTACTGTATAATATCCATCTCCCAGCGGTTCATCTGAATACAATATACCCGTATCCTGGGAACTTGCATCATTATTCAATTTCCATATAGCCCTTTCCACCCCCGCCTCGGCAAGGTATAAAGATTTAACCCCATCGGCTTTATCCACCATGTTCTTGTAATGCGCACGGGTAATCAGGGCAATAGCAGCGCCAAACAGAACCAGAACCAGCATAAGAAAAAGAGCCAGGATGCCTATAATTCCTTTTTTGTTCATTGGATATTCCTTAAATAGGCTGAATTGCTAAGCGAAAACTCTCTCCCATCCTCCCTCAAAACCAATTTTATTTCTACCAGTCTTACTTCAGAAAGAGTCACGGGAAAGGAAAGCGTGCTATTACTGCCATCCTTATAGATAAATTCCAAGCTATACACGTTACCCGTTAATACCCGGATTTTATCCGGGCTTCCTCCCCCACCCCACACTTTACGCATAAGAAGGGTATTATCCAGATCATCCAGGTAATAACTGACTCTTTCCGGTGAAGTATGGGAATCCAGGGGATTAATATCAACATCAATGGTCAATTTATTCTGCTCTGCCTCATACAAATTAGTTGCCTGCCTTATTTCCCTTGTCATTTTATCCAGGGAAAAGAGAGCATTCCTGGTAAGTAAAGAGCTAACACTGGCTTCTTCCCATCGTCTCAATCCAATCACAAAGGAAAGAAACATGGCTCCCAATAGTACTACGGAAATAGTGATGGTTATAATCAGTTCCAGGAGAGTTATTCCCCGGGAATCCGGGCAAGCAAAGCCCCGCAATTTATTACGCATTGTTACTTATCCGTTATACCTCATTCATGTTCACTCAGATAGGTCACTGCCTTTAACTCCCTGGTTACATTTTCTCCGTACCACTTAATGCTTACTTCTACTTCTTTGTAAGCCTGCGGATTTCCCCCATCAGATACCCAGTTCCAGTGTACTTTACTTTCTTTGAGAGGAAAACCGTCAGGCACTGTCAAAGTTAAATCAGTATCACTCCAATCCTCGGTTAACCAGCCATATCCCCTGTTCTTTACTCCCTCCATCCCCTCCTGGAGCAGACTCTGGGCAATCGCCCAGCTTTTAGCACGTTTATTAAAGCTTGCCGCAACATTGAACATATCCACCATGGCTACAAAAGCAATGGAAATGATGAAAATAGAAAGAATACATTCTACCAACCCAAAACCTTTTTGATTATTCAGCATCCGCATTAACAAATCTTCCCCGGTATAACTTGGGCATTATCCCCGCCCTGTTGATAGAAGGGTTCTTACTGAATCTGACGGGCATTAGTAACTACCACATCATCCCCCACATTGTTTACCACATCGTTCCCCACTGTAGCAGTACGGGAGCCATCAGGTCCTACACTCAAAATCAGGTAAGTACCAGGAGTGGTGGTAGTATCCAGGTCATACTGGTACTTGGCCTTAGTAGGAGACCAGGGGTCTACCGGAACCCTATCCAGCAAACGAGGAGTATCATTCTGGAGGTAACTCTCAAAGCCATTTACCGGGGGAAAAACGTAGTGCCTGGCTTCGTAGGTTAATACGGCAGCTTCGATGCTTCGCAAATCTGCCATTACTTTTGCCCTTATAGCTTCGGGCTTCACCCCTGTGAGGTTTATAATGCTTACTGCGGCTAATATACCTACTACGCCAATAACGATAAGGAGTTCCAGGATAGTAAATCCCTTTTTATTCACTCTATTCTCCTGGCATTGGTAACAAGGTAATCATCACTTCCCTTAATTACCCTATCGTAAAAAACCTGGGTGTCATCTTTACCATTCTTCCCCACACTCAAAACCACATAGGTTTTTCCTGCCGGGGCATCAGTATTCAACTTGTAGATATACTTCCCTCCCTGCTGGTTGTAAGGGTCTGCCGGCACCCTGTCTATAATCCGCGGCTCATCTTCCTGCAATGCCTTCTCCCAGTAACTTTGGGGAGGAAGTGCATTAAAATGACTTTCGTAAAGTACAACAGCCGTCTTCAGCGTCCTCAAGTCGGATTTTGCCACCGAGGTCTTGGCATCGCCGCTGATTCCCTGTAAATTCAGTATCAATACTGCCGCCAGTATGCCCAGCACAGCCACGACAATCATTAACTCCAAAAGAGTAAATCCACGCATATCTCGACCTGGCTTAAATTATCCCACCGGAGGTGGAACCTACTATATCTTTGGCATTTGTTCCTACTATATCGTCAGCATTGGCAGAAAAAGTCAGGGTATCACTACCCAGAGTGAAATTTTTGCTTCCATTTTTTCCTACACTCCATACGGCGTACGTAGAATTATCAGGCGCCACCTCAAACTGGTACTTTGCTCCGGTAGGAGACCAGGGGTCTACCGGAACCCTATCTACTATACGGGGTGAATAACTCTGCAAAGATTCTTCGAACTTGGCAGAACTGGAATCATCCGGAAGAACATTATAGCGCGATTGATACAGGATAATTGCCATTTTAAGGTTTCTCAAATCTGCCTTGGCAGCAGCATTTTTTGCTTCTTCCGTCACTCCCCTGAAATTGGGTATGAGAATAGCGGCAAGAATTCCCAGCACACTTACCACAATCATCAACTCCATCAGGGTAAATCCATGCTTCTTCATCTATTTAACCTCCCAAAAGTAAAAGAAAGGGGGGCTAGGCCCCCCTGCAAAATTATATTACGCCGCCAGATGTAGACCCACTAATAGTTTTAGCATTGGTAGCTACTATATCATCAGCATTAGCAGCAAAGGTACAGGTATCGTCAGTAATAGTGGTCTCACTGGTTCCATCCTGTCCTACACTCCAGATACCAAAGGTAGTACCATCAGGCGCTACGTCATACTGGTACTTTGCTCCGGAAGGGGACCAGGGGTCTACCGGAACCCTATCCACTACCCGGGGTGAATAATTCTGCAAAGATTCTTCGAACTTGGCAGAACTGGAATCATCCGGAAGGACGTTGAACTGGTTTTGATACAAAATCACTGCCATCTTAAGGTTTCTCAGGTCAGCCTTGGCAGTGGAATTCTTGGCATCCGCAGTTATACCACGAAAGTTGGGAATGAGTATGGCAGCAAGGATAGCTAACACTGCTACCACAATCATTAACTCCATTAGGGTAAACCCTTTTTTCATGTTTCTCCAGAAGTGTATCATCTTCTTCATCTCTCAATCCTCCTTATTCATACCCAAAAACAAGATCATCGTTCCAACTCCCCATCTATATACTTCACTTAACCTTCTCCACAGCTACCAAAGCCTCGTCCCAAAAACTTACCGCTTAAAGCATCACCTCCTTTCGAGCCTAACTAACAAAAGATACCATAGTTTTAGGAAAATTTCAATAGTACTGTATAATTTTAGCCATTCTGAACAGGGGTAAATAGAGAGATAGGGCAATGAAAAGCACTATTCCCCCCATAACCACCAATAGGAGCGGTTCCAGGATACTGGTAAGTATTTTAATGGTAAAATCCACTTCCTTGTCGTAACTTTCCGCTATCTCCCTTAGCATGTCATCCATATTTCCTGTCTCTTCTCCTATGGATATCATATGTGCCACCATGGGAGGAAACTCCTTACTCCTTCTCAACGGCTCATTTATACTCCCTCCCAGCATAACGTTTTCCCTTACTTTGTCCATTACCTCTCCCAATACCACGTTTCCCAGTGTACCTTTTATCACCAGGAAACTCTTTGCCATATCCACCCCGCTTCTCACCAGCGTTTCCAGAGAGCGGGCAAACCTTGCAATTCCCACCTTACGTAATAGAGGGCCGATAAGAATCATTCTCAACTTCCAGCGGTCAATCATGTACCTACCTCTCTTACTGCGATAAACCATGCGCATTCCTACAGCCAGGAATATAACAACCAGGAGAAAAATATACCAGTACTGCTGAAACAGCTCGCTTATCTTGAACATAATCTGGGTAGGCAGAGGCAGAGGAACTCTTGCTGTATAAAAAACTTTCCTGAATTTTGGCAAAACATAACTTACCAGGAAAATTATCAGGGCAGAAGCCACTACCAGCAAAACCACGGGGTAAATTAAGGCACCCTTTACCTTGCTTCTTATGTCCATCTCCCTTTCCAGGAAGGTGGCTATACGGTCAAGTATCTCTTCCATGCTTCCTGTCTCTTCACCTACCCGAACCGTGGAGATGTACAACTCGGAGAAGATATCTGGATGCCTTGCCAGTGCATCTGCAAAGTTAGAGCCCTGTTCAATATCTTCCTTTATCTTTCTTATAGCCGTTTTTAATGCCTGGCTTTCTGTCTGTTCTGCCAGGGTATTGAGGGCCTGGGTTATGGGGACACCAGCTCTGAGCATTGCCGTAAGCTGCCTGGTGAATAATATCAGGTGCGTAGTTCTGACTTTATTCAGGAAAGGGAGAGTAATTTGCCTGGAGAGCAACCCCCCTCCCTTTTCCTCTTTCGCCTCTATTAAATATATTTTTCTTTGGCTAAGTCTTTTTTCCAGCTCTCTTATATCAGAGACATCCATCACCCCTGATATGGAGGTGCCACGTACATCCCTTGCTCTGTATCTATACTGGGGCATTTTTAACCTTCTACATCCTCGGTGACTCTAAGAATTTCTTCCAGGGTAGTTACTCCTCCTACAGCTTTTTCCAATCCGGCCTCACGCAGGGTTTTCATTCCCATCTTTACACATACTTTTCTCACCTCGCTGGCAGGTACTCTCCGCAAGGCAATCTCTCTCAGCTTATCATTCATTACCATTAGCTCAAAAATCCCTATTCTGCCCATGTATCCGGTATTCCGGCAAAATTTACAACCCTTACCCCGATATAATTTTGTCCCTTTTTCTATTCCCATCAACTGCAACATATCATCCTGCGGGGAATGTTCCTCCTTGCAGTAAGGACAGATTACCCGGGCTAATCTTTGTGCCAGGGTACCCAGAAGACAGGAAGAGAGGAGATAAGGCTCCACCCCCATATCCACCAGGCGCGGGATACTGCTGGGCGCATCGTTGGTATGAAGAGTAGAAAATACCAGGTGCCCGGTAAGTGCTGCTTCCACGGCAATCTTGGCCGTATCCAGGTCCCTTATCTCTCCTACCATGATAATATCCGGGTCCTGCCTGAGAATATTCTTCAAAGCATTGGCAAAATTCAGGCCTACTCTTGGATTAATCTGGGTCTGTCTTATACCCCGTATCTGGTATTCCACGGGGTCCTCTATGGTTATTATGTTTTTCTCCACGGCATTAATAAATGAAAGAGCTGAGTACAAAGTAGTAGTTTTACCACTTCCCGTGGGGCCAGTTACCAGTATCATCCCGTAAGGTTTACGAAGAAGTGACTGGAAAGCAGTCAGGGTATCCTTTGAAAACCCCAATTCCTCGATAGACTTGAAAATGCCCTCTTTTTCCAGGATCCTAATTACCACGTTTTCCCCGTAAATAGTGGGAAAAGTGGAAATCCTCAAGTCCACTTCCCTATCGCCCATTTTCATGATTACCCTTCCGTCCTGAGGTAACCTTTTTTCTGCAATATTAAGATGAGCCAGTACCTTAATCCGGGAAATTATTCCCAGCTGCAACTTCTTGGGCAATGACTGCACCTTGTAAAGGATGCCATCGATTCGATACCTTACCCTTATTTCCCTTTCTTCCGGTTCTATATGAACATCGCTGGCTCTCTCTCTTATCCCCTGAGAAATAAGCAGATTGACTGCTTTTATTACCGGGGCCTCCTGCGCCATCTCCTGCAATAAGTCCACCGTATCACTCTGTTCCACTGCATACCCGAGTGTTTCCTCGTCCACTGTTTTCAATACATCTTCCATGCTCTGCGTGATGCCGTATAACTGCTCAATGGCACGGTTTATGGCATAGCGGGGACTCACGTAGGGACGAATTATCAAACCCGTAAGAGACTTTAATTCCTCTATGGCGTAAATATTTAAAGGGTCTGACATGGCTACGTAAAGAGTGTTACCTTCCTTGTCCAGAGGAATAAGATTGTACTTCCTCGCTACCTGCTCAGGAACGATGGCAAGAACTTCGGGATTAATATCGTATGAAAGAGGGTCCACCAACTTAAGCCCCAGATGTTCACTGAGAGATTTAGCCAGGCTATCCTCACTCACATACCCGAGAGCAACCAGGACATCTCCCAGTAATCCTCCTCTTTCCTTCTGAATTTTGAGAGCTTCTTGCAGCTGCTTCTCATCAATTACCCCACTTTCAAGCAAAATCTCCCCTAATCTTTTCTTGGCCATTCCTATCTCCTTATTAAACTTTTTAAATTATTAACAAATTATGCCTCTTTGTCAAGGAAACATTCTTTCTATCAGCAATGCATACCTCTTGTCGCTGCTTTGCACTAAAATTTTCCGTTCGTCATCTTTTTCTACAAAATCGAGCTTTATGCTGAGGTAGGAAGGCAGATAGTCGGGGAATCTATCCCCCCACTCTACTACCACCACCCCTTCCCCGCTTAAATATTCATCCCACCCTATACTTGTCAGGTCTCCTGCATTTTTCATTCTGAATAAATCAAAATGGTAAAGAGGCAGCCTTCCCTGGTAAATATGGAGGAGAGTAAAAGAAGGGCTCCTTACATACACAGAAGAGGGCACCTTCAACCCCCTGGCAATCCCTTTTACAAAGATTGTCTTTCCTACCCCCAGAGGTCCCCGGAGAAGAATGAATTCTCCTCCCTCCAGGCACTTCCCCAACTTTTCCCCCAGGGAAATAGTCTCCTGTGGGGAATGGGTTATACAACTTCGGCCTAATGATTCCATCTTTTAAACCCGGGCAAAATGATCAAACCCCTCCGCTTCTAATTTTCCCTCTGGAGTGATGATTTCCCCCTCATTGCCTGTTATCCTTCCAATAACTGTCAGATTAACACCTTCTATGGAGGGAGGGAGATGGCTCCCTTCAGGAACAGTAAAAAGTATCTCGTAGTCCTCCCCTCCCCCCCAGAAATAATGAAAAGCTTTCTCAGGGCTGAAATCCTTAAGAGCGGGAGAAATGGGAAACTTATCCTTTTTTAGAAATGCACCCTTTCTACTCTCTTTCAATATCCTCTTAAGGTCCTTTCCCACTCCATCACTTATATCTATCATAGCCCTTACCTGCATTTCTTTTACAATCTTGAGTATTTCCTTTCTGGGGGAGGGTTTAAGAAACTTTTCCTTTAAATGCGTGTATCCCTTTATACCTTTTTCCAGTAATTCTCTCCCCGCCCGGGCTTCTCCCGGGTATCCACTCACCACGATTAAATCCCCTTCCTGTGCTCCTCGCCGGAGAATTGGCTCCTCTGCCACTCCTATAACTGTGGATTCAATCCAGAGGAAAGAGGAAAAGGTAAGATTGCCTCCTACCACCATCACCTGGAAACGGGAAGAGAAATCTTTAACTCCCCGATAAATCTCGTCTATCTCCTTTTCCCTGCCTCCGGGAATACCCAGGGAAAGCAAAGCAAACTTAGGCACTCCTCCCATGGAATAGATATCACTTGCGCTGGCTGCCATAACTTTCCACCCTAAGTTATACAGCGGGAAATACTCCCTGCGAAAATGAGTGCCTTCTACCAGAGCATCACAGGTAAACAAAAGTAACCCATCTTTCCATCTTACCACTGCAGCATCATCCCCGATACCCACAACCACATCCGGGTTCTTTTTATCCGGTAAAATTGTTTCTATCCGGGAGATTATTGTATTTTCATCCATAATGACAGGACTGCATTCTTGAGTGTCCTTTGAGCAGTTTAACATAATGCAGCAGCATTCTTCAATTCACCCGCCCGGGAAAGATTTAGACTGTAGACTGGGGGGATAGTAAGCAGTAAATAGTGAACAGTGAGCAGTGAATAGTGAACAGATGGTTGGTACCCTGGTATCTTGGTAATCCTGGTATCCTGGGATTAACTTTTGAGGGATGTTAGGATTTGCAAGAATGATAAGTAACCAGTTCACCTGTCATGCCTGCGGAAGCATGAATCCAGAAAAGTAGTGAGTAACGGGTAGATAGTAGTGAGGGAAGATAGTAAATAGTGAGTTGGTCCCGCGTATCATGTGTCTTTCCCGTCTAATGTCTAAAGTCTACGGTCTATAGTCTAACATGGGGGCATAGGTGCCCCGGCATGCGCCGGGACCGATGGACATCGGGAGGGACTCACAACTCTCCCCGTATATAGGCGGAGGCACAGGCGGAACTGGCAACTAATAACTCGCAACCAACAACTCTCCCAAGATAAATGTCCAGGCTCTACATCCCAAAGTCCTGATAAATCACTCTCTTCTTCTTTCGGCCAGAAGTACCGCATCTCTTAACTCATCAACGTTTTTTGCTTCATTCCATTTTTTCTCAAATTCCTTATCCTGGGCAATCTGGGCTATTGCTGCCAGTGCCTTGAGGTGGAAGTTTCGTTCATCACGTGTCCCGGCTAAAACAAATACTGTATAGACAGGAGTAACTTCCCCTTCAAATCTAATGCCTTCTCTGCAACGCGCCAGAACCATCTCAAATTTTTTCTCTCCCGGGACTACAATATGGGGAATAGCCAATCCAGGAATAATCACTGTGGAAGATTCCCGTTCTCTTTCCCAGAGCAGCTTGTAAATTACATCTTTATCCAGGTTTATTCTTTTACTTAGAATCTCAGAAACTTTTCTGAAAAAATCGTCAAGCGAAATACTTTTCTCAAGATCAAGTATGGGACATTCGTGTGATAATTTATCAAATCTATCCTCAATAGTTGCATCTCTTTCCCTGATTATTTCCCTCAGCTCTTTTCTCAAAATACCCCGGGAAAGATGCCGGGAAAGGAGTCTCTGCACAATATACGTCAACCCGGATTCCCTGCTTACCCGGGGACGGGCATAAATACCATACCAGGCCAATCCTCCCAGCAGGAAAATCGTAGTTATCAGAAGGGGCAAGAAACCAAATTTAAAAAGTAAAAAAAGTGGCCCGATAATCCCCAGGATTTGTATCCAGGGATAAAAAGGTGATTTAAAGAGGGGACGATAGTTGGGTATTTTACTTTCCCGCATTACAATCACCGCAACATTTTCCAGAACAAAGAGAAGAATCATAAGAGCTGAGGCAACTTCCACCAGGTGTTCCAGGTCTAAGAATACAATTACCATAAGAATGAACAAGCCGGTAAAAATTATGGAGTAATGAGGTGTGCCAAATTTTGGATTTATCCGACTAAAAAAGGGGGGAACAAGATTATCCCTGGCCATGGCCATGGGGCTGCGAGAGGCAGAGAGAATCCCTGCATTTGCGGTGGATATGAAGGCAAGAATACCCCCCAGGGAAAGAAGCACTAATCCCGGCATACCGGCAAACACCTTTGCCCCTGAGGAAATGGGCGTATGGGAAGAGAGGAAAACCTTCGGCTCCAGTAAACCTACCGTAACAAATACAACTCCTGCGTAAAGTAACCCTACCACAAGCCAGGAGGTAATCATGGCCAGGGGAAGAGTTTTTCCCGGATTTTTCACCTCTTCTGCCACGCTGGCTATCTGAGTAAGCCCTCCATAGGAGATAAAGACAAATCCCGCGGTGGAAAATAGCACCCCTATATTCTCCGGTAGCAACGGAGAGTATCTCTCTACCTTTATTTTTGCTAACCCTCCTATACAGTAAAAGATAAGCAATCCTAATAAAATTAAGACCATCCAGACCTGGGCTCTTCCGGTTTCCTTTACTCCTACAATATTCAAAAAGATGAAGAAAAATAAAAATACAGAAGCTATTATTTTTACCTGGGAATAGGATATACCGGGCATCAATAATTCAAAGAACACCCCCAGCCCGATAAGCGCAAAGGCACTCTTTAGGCTCAGGGAAAACCAGTTGGAGAGACCTCCCAGGGTCCCCATGGGAGGACCTAAACTTCTGTCTATAAAGAAATAGGTGCCTCCTGCCTTGGGCATGGCAGTGGAAAGCTCTGCCTTGCTTAACATGGCAGGGAGGACAAATATTCCGGCCAGGATATAAGCAAAGACTACCCCGGCCCCAGCTTTAGCATAGGCAAGGGAAGGCAGGACAAAGAGTCCTGAGCTTATCATAGCCCCGGAAGCAATGGAGAAAACCCCCAGAAAACCCAGCTCTTTTTTCAGCGAAGTAGTCATAAGCTAACTATTAATCTCTCCCCGAAAATTCCAGAGAACCCCGGATTTCTCCCAGGGAGCCGCTGCACCATCGGGACCGAAAGCCAAATTTCAGGTAGCCATGGAAAGATTTAAAAGATAAAGGTCAGGGTCTATTTTCTTCTTTTTCCGCCAGGCTTCCGGCAGGGGAATAATCTTGTATGCTCCGTTTACCCAACCTACTGCCACGCCTCCCCCACCTTCCAGTAGTATTTCCACAGCCATTGCACCCAACCGGGTAGCAAGAATCCTGTCCAGAGCAGTAGGTGGTCCTCCCCTTTGCAAATGCCCAAGTATCAAAACCCGTGTTTCATAATCCACTTTATCCTCTATTTTTCGGGCAATCTCCATTGCTCCGCCTTCCTCGTCTCCCTCTGCCACCACGAGAATGCTGGAAACTTTTCCCATCTTCCTGCCTATTTCCAATCTTTCGATAATATTCTCCAGTTCCGTAGGCATCTCTGGAATAAGCAGGTCCTCCACTCCGCCCGCCACGCCGGAATAAAGCGCAATAAAGCCGGAGGTTTTTCCCATTACCTCAATAATAAAGAGCCTTTCATGGGAAGTAGCAGTATCTCTTATTCTATCTATTGCCTCTACCGCGATGTTTACAGCAGTATCAAAACCTATGGTTATGTCTGTTCCCCAGAGATCATTATCTATGGTGCCGGGAATCCCCACCGTAGGAATACCCCAGGTCTTGTAAAGTGCATAAGCGCCATGATAGGAGCCGTCACCTCCTATGACTACGAGGCCATCTATCTCCCATTTTTTTATGTTTTCCACCGCTTTTCTCTGGCCCCTCCTGGTTTTAAACTCCTCACAGCGGGAGGAAAGAAGCAATGTCCCACCCCGGTTTATAATTCCAGAGACTGAGCGGGAATCCATGGGCAAAAAATCTCCTTCCACCAGCCCCTTAAACCCTCTTCTTACCCCAATAATCTCCGCTCTCTCGTACATGGCTTTTCTTACCACCGCCCTGATAGCCGAGTTCATACCGGGAGAATCGCCGCCTGAAGTTAAAAGACCAATCCTTTTCATGATTTCATCAACTTCCTTTCTTTCATGCTTAAGTGTCCATTACTGGACAGAATAACGTGGTCGAGAATCTCCACTCCTATAACTTCTGCTACTTTTTCAAGCCGTCTGGTAATCAGTATATCTTCCTGGCTGGGCTCCGGATTCCCCGAAGGATGGTTGTGAGCCAGGATAAGCGAGGAAGCAGGAAGAGTGAAAACAGGCTTGAAGACTTCGCGCGGATGCACCAGGCTCTGTTCCAGAGTTCCCACGCTTATCTCTTCCTTGCCAATCAACTGGTTCCGGGCATTAAGATAAAGTACCAGAAAGTACTCTTTCTTTTTGCCTGTAAACTCCCAGAGGATATCCGCCACTTTCCGGGGAGAATCTACGACAGGAGGACCTGAATCAGTGGCATTTATTCTTTTGGCTAATTCAAATATTGCTTTAACTGCAGTAGCCTTTGCCGTACCCATTCCCTTTACCTTCATGAGTTCCTCCAGAGAAATCTCCCCCAGCTCCTTTAACCCAAAGCGGGAAAGCAGATGGCGGGAAAGCTCCAGCACATTTTTACCCTTGTAGCCTGCCCTGAGTATTATGGCCAGCAACTCCTCGTCCGAGAGAGATTCCTCCCCTTTTTCCAGCAGCTTCTCCCTGGGCTTCCTGTGCTGAGGAAAATCCCTGACCCGATAACATTTTTTAGGCATAACCGAGGATTAAATAACCGCCTCTATTACTGGAACCACAAGCCGGTTACTAAATACTTATCCCCCCTTTTGGATACTACTAACTTGATCAAGACATCGTCCTCTGATTTATCAAATTTGGCTTTCCAGAGAACCACGCTCATCCTGCCCTTTTTCAAAAACCCCAAATATTTCTTGTACTGATACTTGCCTAAAGTAGTCTGGAGCCATTCTCTGACCTGGCGGAATTTTTTCTCGGAAACTGATTCTTTCAGCGTATTATCAAAATCCCGGCAGTATTGCTCATAGTCTCCTGTCCTGAAAGCTTCCAGAATATTATCCAGAATAGGCTCTGCCACTTTGCTTACTTCTGTGTCTGTCTTTCCAATCACATCCGCAGAGAGGGATAAAGATGCCAAGAGAAAAACCAGCAAGAAAACGAAACCAATACCTCTCTTTTCCATACAACCTCCTTTCTCCACCTAATCATCCCCCTGAAGCAAACTGCAATCAGTAGCCGAAATCAGCCTTTACGCCGGGCTTTAGCTCAGCCCCTGCCCCGGAAATCATGGGTTTTGCCTCTTCGGAGACCCACTCGTACTTATGCCACCAGGGGGGACTAACTACTTCGGCAAGGTCTTTTATCTGCTTGATACGGGGCAATGCGATACGTTTGAAACTTCCCGCCAGTGTCTCCAGGTCTTTTGTAGCCGGGTCAGTGAAAGCTTCTTTGAAGTAGGCTCTGCCACACATGGGACCGGCAAAGATATCACATACGAGTGCATACTGGGCTGAATACTGGGAAAAATCCACTGCGGCACTCAAAAGAAGCATAGGCCTGGCTGATACTCTGGCCATCTCTTCAGCGCATCTGCGGATTTCCAGGGGTTTACTGGCCGGAACCACTCTCCCCCCATCATCCACCCAGAGAAAAGGCACCTGGGTTTTATAGAAGTCCCCATAGGGGCTGAAAGCTTTTGCCATTTCTATCAACCCATCAGGCAATCTTTCCGCCATTTCCACCTTGGATTCGCCGGGACGCTGGAAGATTAAAGTCTCGTTGAATAAAGGCTTTCCCAGTTTGCGGCACCTTTCGTAAACATCTTTCAACCAGTTAAGGTTTTCTTCCCAGCTCTCCTTATGCTCCGGGTCAAGCTTAACCAGCGTTTTAAAACCATCCACATCATCCGCCACCTCTTCTGGTTGTACAGCCAGCCGGGCCAAATGGCCTCTGCCACCGTCAATCTTGACCGCATTAGTATCCTCGAGCCTGCCTATAAGGAGAACATCTTTGCCCAATAAATCACGAAATCCCGCACTCTTGAAAGCCAGGTGATTAAAGAGAACTGCCGTGCTTGCTCCGTTTAATGCCCGGGCAAATACCCGGCAGACTTCTCTAACATCATCATTGGTAGCCTCCTTGTCCACGCCAATATGCTTGTAGAAGGAATTCATAAGTTTCAGGTAGGAATTGTGTTGGTCCGAGGCAAAAACATCAAGTGTTCCCGAAGGAGCAAATTTTGCCAGCACCTTAAATACACTGTCAGAAACTTCCACGCCGTCCGCATACTTCGCCCATACAGCCATGAATGACCTCCTTTTTTATTTTTCAGGAAATTATTATATCCACAAACTCTTTTAGTAATTTACCCCTATCTCCAAAAATTTCAAGATACTTTACGGCTTTTCTGCCAAATACCCTCCCCTTTTCCCTGGCTTCTTTTATTCCCAGGATAGCAGGAAAATCAGGATAACGAGGAGTCTTTCCTTCCTCTGCTTCTTTTACATCATCCATTATCTGAAAAGCCATACCCAGATTCTCGCCAAAATTACGCAAATTTACCTTTTCCTCCTCACTTGCCTCTCCGATTATCCCCCCGCACTCTACCGAGGCACGAATTAAGGCTGCGGTTTTGAGAGCATAAACTTTTTTAAGCTTTGCCAGGTCTTTCTCTTCCTTTTCTATGGCTATATCTTCCACCTGTCCTCCTATAACACCTTCCACTCCCAGTGCCCTGGTTACAATTTTAAGAATCTCTACTTTCTGATAAGGAGAAAGGGAAGACTCCACGATGGTAGAGAAAGAAAGATTAAAGAGTGCGTCTCCGGCAAGAATTGCCACCCCTACTCCAAACGCGCGGTGCAGGGTAGGCTTGTCCCTACGGAAATCATCGTCATCCATTCCGGGAAGGTCATCGTGAATAAGGCTAAAGCTATGAATCAGCTCAATGGCTGCTGCTACATCCAGTGATTTTTCCACTTCCCTGCCCAAGGTATGGGTAGTAGCCATAACCAGGAGAGGCCGGAATCTCTTTCCACCCGGGAAGAGGGAATACTGCAAAGCAGAAAAAAGAGGGCTTTCTCCCTTAACTTTATCCCGGAGCTTTTGCTCCAGGAGAGGAAGATAAACAGAAGTAAACTCTTTAAGGTTCATAGCAGTTTTTTAGCGAGTAAAAGTTCAGCAATCTGAACAGCATTCAACGCTGCACCTTTTCTCAGGTTATCAGAAACAATCCACAAGTTGAGGGAGCAAGGAAGTGATTCGTCCCTCCTGATTCTTCCTACAAATACCTCATTCCTCCCATCTGCCATAAGTGGGAAAGGATAAATATTCCTGGAAACTTCATCCATTATCTTTATCCCGGGGAAGTTTTGCAGCAGTGTCTTTACTTCTTCTAGGCAAAAATCTTTTCTAAGTTCGATATTTACTGCTTCTGCATGACCACGAAACACAGGAACCCGTACAGTTGTTGCTGTGAGAGGTAAATCGGGTAGGCCCATGATTTTTCTTGTTTCCTGCACCATCTTCATCTCTTCCTTGCTGTAATAATTTTCCTTAAACACATCAATATGGGGAAGAACATTAAAGGCAATCTGATAGGGAAGAACCCTGTTTCCCACATCTACCCGGTAAACGTCTGCATGAAGCTTTCGCCAGTGGTCCACTCCCTCTTGTTTTGCCTTTTTTGCTATTTCCATAGTTTCATTCCACAACTGCTCCACTGCTTCCTTACCCCAGCCGGAAACTGACTGATAGGTGGATACCACTACTCGTTTAATTCCGTATCTATCCTGGAGAGGTTTTAGGGCCACCACCATCTGGATAGTAGAGCAGTTGGGATTCGCAATAATTCCCCTGTGTCTCTCTACATCCTCCGGGTTAACTTCAGGCACTACCAGGGGTACTCCTTCCTCCATCCTCCAGGCACTTGAATTATCCACCACCACGCATCCCTTCTTCACAGCCTGAGGAGCAAACTTAAGGCTTACTGAGCCGCCAGCGGAAAACAAAGCAACCTGAACACCTGCAAAGGAATCAGCAGAAAGGACTTCTACGGGAATACTTTTATTTTTAAATGTAACATTTTCTCCCCGCGACCTCTCCGAGGCAAGGGGGACTAATTCATCGACAGGGAAATCCCTCTCTTCCAGCACACGTATCATCTCCCTGCCCACCATTCCAGTAGCACCAACTACCGCTACTCTCATCTCTATTCTCCTGTTATCAATTTAATAGTTAACTCTCCCACCAGATTATCCTTAAATTATAAAGATTTTTCAAGGGGAAAGGATGAACAGCAGGCAGCAGTGAGCAGCAGGTAGCGCAGGGTAAGGATAGTGAACAGTGAACTATAGTGAGTAGTGAAGAGATAGTTAGTCCCCTGGTAATCCTGGTTTCTTGGTTCGGAGAATGGATTCTTGCCTCCTGATGTAAATCGGGGGAATAGTAAGCTCTCCTCATTTTTTGTTTCAGCGGATACCCTGGGAAATGCCCTCACTTTAGATGCCCTTTTCAAATCGATAAAAAGGGGGGATACAGCAGAAGTCCTTCCTGCCCTGTAAAACTTTTCACTTCATCATCCCCACTCGCTGCACTGCCTGAAATAGCTTGCCTTCTGTCTGTATAGAAGGGGCA
>JALUVB010000024.1 GCA_027021085.1 bacterium | reverse complement strand
CTGGCCAGTGGGCCAGAAATCTGCAAAACTCAAACTTCGCACGCCCGGCACTCGCCCGTAAACTCAGGACCTACTCGCAAGAAATCTCTCTCCAGAGAGGCGCCCCGGTAAAGCACCTGGGTTTTCTTTGAGCCATACCGGTAAATAGTCAGGCCCCTGCATTTCAGCGTGTAGGCAAGACGGAAGGATTCCCTGATTTCGGCGGAAGTTGCTTCCTGGGGAAAATTTATTGTTTTAGAGACTGCATTATCCGTATGCCTCTGGAATGCCGCCTGGATTCTTATATGCCAGGCGGGGGAAATATCAAAGGAAGTAACAAACAACCTTTTAATACTCTCAGGAATGCCTTTTATCCCTTTTAAACTGCCGGTACGAGAAGCTTCCTCTATTATTCCCCGGGAATAAAAGCCTTTTTCCCTGGCTACACGGAGAAAATCCTGGTTTACCTCCAGCAACCTGCTACCTTCCATTACTTCCCTGGTGTAGGCAATGGCAAAGAGGGGTTCAATCCCGCTGGTAGTTCCCGCAATTATGGAAAGTGTGCCAGTGGGAGCTATGGTAGTCAGCGTGGCATTCCTGATATGCCTGAAACCGTTCCTCTCCCAGAGACTGCCTTTAAAATTGGGGAAATTACCCCTTTTTTCTGCCAGAGTGGCAGAAGTCCTCACGGCTACCTTATGCACGAACCGCATAATCTCGCCGGCTACCTTTTCTGCCTCTTCGCTATCATAGGGTACATTCATCTTTATGAGCAAATCGGCAAAGCCCATAACCCCCAACCCTATTTTCCGGTTAGCACGGGTTATTTTTTCCACCTCAGGGATGGGAAACTTATTTACTTCGATTACATCGTCCAAAAATCTCACTGCTATTTCCACCACCTGCTCCATTCTTTCCCAGTCTATCCCTCCCTCCCTGTACAAACGAGAAAGGTTTACGGAGCCAAGATTGCATGACTCGTAGGGGAGCAGGGGCTGCTCCGCACAGGGATTAGTCGCCTCTATCCTTCCCAGGTGGGGGGTGGGATTGTACCGGTTTATCTCGTCTATCCATACTATCCCCGGGTCACCGTTTTTCCAGGCATGGTAGGAGATAAGGTTGATTACCTCCCTGGCCTTTAACTTTCTCACTTCCCTGCCGGTACGGGGATTTATTAAAGGGTAATCCCTGCCCTCTTCTACGGCCTGCATGAATTGGTCCGTGGCAGCTACTGAAATATTGAAGTTTTCCAGCATTCCCGGCGTATCTTTTGCAGTTATGAAGTCCAGGATATCGGGATGGTGTACGGAAAGAATACCCATATTTGCCCCTCTCCTCCTTCCTCCCTGCTTTATTACCTGGGTGGCTGTATCAAATATTTTCATAAAAGAGACAGGGCCTGAGGCAATCCCACCCGTAGACTGCACTACATCTCCCTGGGGACGCAGGGAAGAGAACGAGAAGCCGGTCCCCCCGCCTGACTGGTGTATAAGAGCCATATGATGCAGTGCCCGGAATATTCCCTGCATAGAATCTTCTACCGGTATTACGAAACAGGCAGAGAGCTGGCCAAGGGGAGTGCCCGCATTCATAAGGGTAGGAGAGTTGGGAAGAAATTCTAAATTACGCATGACCTCAAAGAAAGTTTCCTCCCATTTTTTCGCATCTTCTCCATACTCCTTTTCCGCTTCTGCTATTGTTCCAGCTACTCTTTCAAACATCTGCGCGGGAGTTTCCACGATTTTCCCCTTTTCATCTTTCCTCAGATACCTCTTCTGTAAGACACGCAGTGCATTGAAGGAGAGTTTAAGGTCATCCCTTACCCCCAGAATTTCTTTGCATTCCCTCAGCTCCCTTCTTTTTTCCCGGTAGAGGATGTAGGCACGGGCAATATCCTTAAAACCTGATTCCATCAGAACTTCTTCCACCACATCCTGGATTTCCTCCACGTGAATCCTCCTGGTTTCTTTCCGGTGCAGGCAGGAGATAATCTTTTGCAACAGGCTTCTTATTGCCTGTTCATCCGATCTATTTTGCGTGGATACAAAAGCTTTTTTTAAAGCATTCTCAATACGTGCAGGGGAAAAGTCAGCAATTCTTCCGTCCCTTTTAATAACCTCTTTCACCATATATTAATAATAGCATAAAAATTTTCTTTCAAGGGAGAGGAAGAATTTTAGGTTTTCCTTTCTTCCATTTCCCCTCCTTTACCTCTTGAAAGGTACGCGCCGTATAAAGATAGGTTTTCACCCTTTCCGGGTATATTTCTACCACCCGGAACTGGTGCGGCACTTCGGTCAAGGAGGAGGTGGTGATATAATAGACTCCTTTCTTTTTCCAGAGAAAGTTAGAATGTGCATGCCCGCTTATTACCATTTTAATCTGGGGATTCTTCTGGATACGGTAGGCAAAGTTTTTCCACTGGGGGGAAAGAAGAGTAACATCACGAAACAACATCGCTATTCTTTTGGCTAAGGGGGAAGCATATATAAGCCTATGGGTAAAGAGAATAGCAGGATTCCCGTTTTTTAACCCTTCTTTCATAAATTGCCACTCTTCCCCGGAAGGGTAAATGGAAAAGGTCATGAGCGTCCAGCCATTGATTTCTACAAGATTATTCCTGTTTTTAAAAACTTCGTAATAATATTTACCCTGGTTCTCGTCATAATCGTGGTCCCCCATAAGCACATACCAGGGAGAGTTGAGTGAGGAGAGTATTTCAGCAACTTTTTTCATCTCCCCCCGGCTTCCATTCTGGGTCAGGTCACCTGTATGCACAACCACATCAGGCTTTATTTTGTTTATAAATTCCACCGTGTATTTCAGGATTTCTTCTGAATTCTTTAGGTCAAGCCAGTGCCGGCGGTAGGGTCCCAGATGCAAATAAATTAAGGGAGGAGGGACAGAAGAGGGGGCAACCAGTGATACCTGGGTATCAGAAATCTGGACAATGGTCAGAACAGGCAGGTTCTCCCCAAGAAATACAAGAGGAGAAAATAATAAAAAGATAAGCAGTATCCACCTTTTTATCCCGAGAAAAAGGATACCGCAGCATTTGCCGTGGACGAATACCATTCCCATTGGGGCTTTTGAATTAGCAGCACGGGTCTGCCTGTGCAGCCCTGTTTTATGCAAATTAACTCCGTCCATCCAACCATTAAGCATTAATATTGTATAAGTGTACCATCTTTCTTGGCCTTTCTTACTGCTTTCCCGAATAGGTATATGCTTAAAGGAAGCATAATCAGAGAAAACACCACCAGAAAAGCCCACTCTGGCATCAACATTTTCAGAGAATACCCTTTTAGAAGCGACATTCTCATTCCCTCCAGGACGTGGGTAGTAGGGAGAAAATAGGCTATTTTCTGAAGGCCTTGAGGAAGAACCTTCACCGGATACAACACTCCTCCCAACAGTCCGTTAAGCGTGGAAAACACCCAGGTAAAAGGGTCACCCTTTTTGAATACCATAATAAAGGAAGCCGATATTATCCCTACGCTCGCAAAAGATGTGATGGCCAGGAAAAGGAAAACAAAAGCAGCAATAAAATTTACTGTCAGGTGCACATTAAAGAAAAGCCCGCCTATCAATATGTATAAAATGACGTGGAAAGAAGAGAACAAAAAGTTGTATAAAGAAGAAAACAGTATGAGCAAGGGAATAGGGGTCTGCGTAACCAGGATGGATTCTATGGTGCCCATTATCTGTTCTCTCCGGATACTGGAAGAAAAACTGCCCAGAGATACTCCCAGGTAAGTAGAGAAAGCAATGCCAATGAGAGCGAAGGCAAAATAATTCCCCCCGTATGGCTGAAGCAGGGGAATATTTTTACCAAAGAGCCGGGAAAGGAAAAAGAAGGTAAGAATAGAGAAAAATACTCCCCCTAATTGCAAAAAGAAGGCAAAACGGTAACTCAATGCCTCCAGGAAATCTCTCCTTAAGAAATAGAGAGCTTTTTTAATCACCATAGCCCTTATCCTTTTCAATAATACGTGAGAAGGATTCTTCCAGCGTCAACTCTTTTTTCCTTACCTCAGAAATCTTCCCCCCTTTATCAAGTATTTTCCGCAAAAGTTTATTAAGCTTTTCCTCGGGAAGAATCGCTTCTGCCCTGTACTTTTCCCCTTCGCTTTCGATTATGGAAAGCTTTGTTATGCTCAGGGAAGAAATCCCCCCCGGAATACTAAATTCTAAATAGTACCTTTTATCCCTGGTGATATCCTTTTTTATTTCTCCTGCTTTCCCTACTTTCTTAATTACCCCTTTATCTATAATGGCAATTCTTCCTCCCATTTCTTCTGCCTCGTTTAAATTGTGGGTGGCCAGAAGCACGGTCAAACCATCCTGCGAGGCCCGCTCTTTTACAAATGCCCTCAATTCTTTCGCCATTATAGGATCAAGACTACGGGTAGGCTCATCGAGAATGAGCAGGGAAGGAGAAACCAGGAGCCCCCTGGCCAGGGATAATCGCTGCCTTAGCCCGGTAGAATAGTCTTTCACAGGACGATATATCCAATCTTCCAACCCGGTTAATTCTACCACCTGGTTAACTCTCTCTCTCAATTCTTTCCCGGAAAGATTATTCAACACACCAAAAAACTTTAAATTCTCCCACCCCGAGAGTCTCCAGTAAAAACTCCTTTCTTCATTCACCACGTACCCTATACTCTTCCTTACCTTGTTTTCTTCTCTGAGCACGTCAAAACCATTTACTGTAACTCTGCCTTTATCGGGAAGAAGTAAGGTGGCGATTATTTTGAACAGGGTAGTCTTCCCCGCTCCGTTTGGGCCTATTAATACAAATATCTCCCCCCTGCCCACTTCGAAACTTATGCCTTTTAAAGCCCTCGTGTACTTCTCTTTGAAGGGAGAAAGAAAAAACTGTTTGAAAGTTTTGGGCAAAGGATAATCCTTTACCACTCCTTCACATACTACTGGATTCATTCTCGCAGAGAGGTAGCGCTCCACAGGCGGGGAAGCGGCACCACTTTTCCCACATCCTTCCGCGGAGCAGAATCCTGACTAAAAGTATCCCCATACTTCACCTGGAGATAGGAATATTTCGCTGTCAGGGGTAGAAAATGTAGATTATTCTTCTTTCTTGGAAGAATAGTAACGATAGTAATAGTATCCCCCCTCACTTCTCTCTGCCCTGTTTAATATCACCCCTATTATCTTCGCATTAAGCCGTTCCAGGTGGTTTTTCACCTGCATCCCGGCACGGCGAGAAGTCTGCCCCTGAGAGACTACAAGAATAACACTTCCCACCTCCTGCGCCAATATTCCGGGATCAGAGACCAAGAGTACGGGAGGCGAGTCCAGAAAAACAAAATCGTAATGTTTTTGCGCATATGAGAGTAACTCTCTAAAACGAGGAGTAGTCAATAGTGTACCAGGATTGGAGGTAGTCTCTTCACAAGGAATTACCGAGACATTTTGCAGGGGAGTAGGATGAATTACCTCCTCTATACTCATTTCTCCCCTGAGAAACTTCACCACACCCTTTTCGGGTGAAATATTTAGGTATCTATGTACGGCGGGTTTCCGCAAATCCGTGTCAATAAGCAAAATTTTCTTCCCTATTTCCCCGCAGTACTTACCCAGAAGGAGAAGGATACTGGTTTTACCATCGCCGGGAGCAGGACTGGTCACCAGGAAAGTATTTAAACTACCTTCGGGAGTCTTTATAGCAGAGAAGAAATTAGTGCGCAGGGTTCTAAATGCCTCCTCCACAGCTCCCTCACCGTATCCGTAGTAGTATCCGCCTTTATCCTTTTTCTTAGCTCTTCTCTTCATGGTTGTCGTCTTCCTTATTATTATTTTCTCTATCCCAAAAATCCTTTATATCCTTCACTTTAGGAATCCTTCCCAGAACCTGCACATGGAAATACTTTTCCACTTCCTCAGAATCCCTTATTGTGATATCCATATACTCTCTGACATAGGCCAAACCCACCCCCAGCACCAGCCCCACTACCAGAGAGAAAAGTAAATTCATAGTCTTCTTGGGTCTTACCGGTGCCCCGGGTATCCTGGCCTGATCAATCACCCGTACATTATTTTCTTCCAGCCCCTTGGAAATATCCGCCTCAGCTAACTTCTTGGTGAGCAGGAGGTATATCTCTTCATTGGTCTTCACCTCCTGCTGCAGCAGGTTATATTCTGATTGCTTTTCGCTAAAGTCCTGCGCATCTTTCCGGTAGTCTTTTATGGCCCTACTCAGGGCTTCCTCTTTTGCCTGCAAAGCACGGATATTCGTTTCCAGGTTAACGACACTCTTGTTTATCTCTTCCTCCAGCATCTTTTTCAGTAATTCGATTCCTTCTCTCAACTGCTTTACTGCCGGATAGTTTTCCTTGTAGGTCTGAAGAAGCCCGGAAAGTTCTATTTTTTTATTGGTAAGCTGCGTTTTCAGGTCCTGAATCACAGAATTATCCGGGAAAAAGGAAGAAGCTGCTACAAGCTTTTCTTCCGGCGAAAGCTTCTTTATCTCCTGCAGCTTCACCTCCAGCCCTAATCGCTCTGCCTTGGTAGAGATAAGCTGAGCATTGAATTCTGAAAGCTTCTCCATGTCAATATCCATATTGCCTACTAAGACAACGTTGCGTTTTCTCTTGAACTCTTCCAGTTTTCTGCGTGAATCTGTTAACTCTTTCTTTAATTTAAAAAGTTTATTGGTAAGAAATGCGTATGTATCCTGGAAATTCTTTGTTCTGCTGTACAGGTTCTCTTTTGCGTATGCTTCCGCCATGGTATTGGCAATTTTTGCCGTCATCTTTGGGTCAGAACTATAGGCAGTAATAAATACTATTCCCGGCTGTCTTTCTCCTGCCTGGGCTACACTCACAGAATTCTTTATCCTTGCCGCCAACCTGGCCAGCTTTTCTCCTTTTGCTTCTGGATAAAGCATCTGGGCAGCCCTCTTGGCCACACTCATACTCCGGATAACCTCTGTCTGATTCTGGAAATAATAATAATTATAGTAACCACTTCTTATTATTTCCTCTCCTAAAGTAACTTTTGGTAAAGGTGGCTCAATAAGAATCCGGCAGGTAGCCTTATATAACGGCTTCTGCATTCTGTTGATTGTAAAACCAAGGATCAGGGCTACTATAACAGGAATAATAAAATAGTACTTCCTTTTCAAAAGTACCTTGAGGTATTCGTCGGGTGTTACAAAATTTTCCATTTCAAGTTTTAAAACCAGGAGGTGGGAACATAAATTATATCACCGGGTTTAAGCAAAATATCGCTCTCTTTATTCCCCCTGAGTATCTCCTTTACATTAATAATAATATTTTGTTCCTTGTCATCCTTCCCCCTGATAACCTTAATTTTCCTGGAAGCTCCCTCGGCAAAACCTCCCGCCAGGAGTACTGCCTCAAAAGCCGTCAAACCTTCTTTCCAGGCATAGGAGCCGGGCTTCTTTACTTCCCCCATCACATGTACACTGGGAACTTCTTCACCGCTTACGTAAATTACATCCCCCGGTTTAAGAAGGATATTACCCTTCCAGTTACCCTTTCTCAGTACATTGTAAAGGTCTACGGTCAAGGGGGAACTTTCCTTTCCTTCCTGCGGCTTTCTCATTATTATTATTTTTGCTTTACCACCTTCAGAAGACACTCCCCCTGCCTGGGAAAGAATTTCTAATAAACGGGTTTCTCCCTTCAATACGTAATCACCCGGGTTATTCACTGCTCCCAGAACCATCACCTTCTGGCTATTGTATTCCTTGACCGCGACGAAAATCTGGGGGTCTTTAATAAAGTCTTTTTGATACTTCTCTGTAATCAGCTTCCTGATTTCCTCACAGGTTAACCCGGCAACCTTCACTTCTCCCAGAAGAGGCAACTGAATATTACCCTCGTTGTTTACAGTAGCTTCCATACTTAGTTCGGGATGATTCCAGACAGTAACCTGCAGTACGTCCTTGCTGCCTACCTTGTAGGCAGAGGCAAAAAGGAACAGGGGGAGAGCAATTAACAAAATTACCCCCCATGTCCCTTTTCTTCTCATCTTATATCCCTGCAATCAAATATGAATCTGTGTATTACCTAAAAGCTAACGCTTGCCTTCAAACCACCGGCAACAGTAGAGTAGTGGAAATCATCCCCTGGTTTATTCTTTACATCTACGTATCTGTAAGTAATGCCCACTGAGACCCACTTGCTTAACCGGTAATCAAAGCCAGCCTGGTAAACGTAGAAATTGGACCTCCACCTTTCATCTCTGTCTGCCAGTTTGTCATTGGTGAGAACAATCTCGTCCGGGTATACATTTCTCTGATAAAAAGTACCCAGGTTTATTTTGAAAAGCTTGCTTAGCTTATAGTCATAGTTAACGCCAACTCTCTCCACGGTTGCATACCTATAATTTGTCTCCAGGGTTCTTAATTCAGAATAGTTGTAGAAGGCAACACCTGCGTATTTATCCCGGAAGGTATCCTGTATGCTCTTAGAGTAGTCGAAACTAAGTTTCCCCTTACCTGACTTAGCAGTAAGGTTAACATTCCAATCAACATTTTTTACCGTATCTCTTTCTGCTTCTGTATAATTCCTGTACTCCCAGGAGGGTGCTATCTTCAACTTCCATACATCACTCAGCTTATGGCCCAGTTCCAGCCCCAAACTTAGGGAGTCGTAATCCTTGGCTTCCGAGTCCTTAAAATCGCGCTTCCTGACGGAAGGATTTATGGCCAGGTAAGTTCTGGGGCTAAAGTTGTTCTTCAACTTTAAGTAGGTAGTATGGCCTTTATAATCAGCAAACGGGTCATCGGTAGGGTCTTTAAATCTATCCACCTTATAACCCATTTCCACGCTCCAATTATTTTCCACCTGATATTTTAAGGCAGCGGATGCTGTGTTCTTTCTGTAAACGCGTCCCTCATTCTCCACCCGGCTTTTATCCGGCAGAGCTGTTTCTTCGTAGTCATCTTTGATCCCGATGGAAAAGCGGGGGCCAATATTGTACCTGAGAACACCCTTTGCCAGGTCAGCCTTGTAATTGTAGTCCTTGTCTTTGCTGAAGTAAGCAAAAGTAGGCATATAAGACAACTCTGCGTAAAAGTTCTCCAGCGGTGCCTGGATGGAAAGCCCCGGCCTTACATAAGTAATCCAGCTGCTCTCCTTGTCATCAGCACTCAGGTTAATATTTGTGTTATACTCCGAAGATATATTAAGCGAAGGCTTTATCTTAAGCCCTGCCCCCTGTGCATAAAAAGATACCAGAAGGAGACATAAGCCTAACAGAACACCTGTTCTCCCTTTCTTTCCCATTTTTTCCCTCCTTTTTCCCATCCTTAAAATTTAAAATATAGGAGACACCGCACTCACTGGAGTTGATTCTGGCACGTAGGTAGGAGTCTCTCCCACCCATTTCTCAAGAATCCTCAAAACCTCTTCCAGAGTCAACTTTTTGCTCCTATTTCCTTTGCCATCGATGCCAAGCACATCATAGAGATCACCCAGGGTAAGAGGAAATTCGTAATCCCAGCCGTATGCCGGCTCCATGCCTAATGAAGACAGCAAACTGCCGTAATCTTCCACGGTAGCTGCAGGAGGCAGGTCACCTTCCATCCCGAGCACCCTTACCAGAAGCATAGCAAACTCGCCCTGAGTAATTTTTTCGGCTGAAAAAGCCGGGGCTATTATCGTACCCAGCAGAAATAAAACTAACCCTAAAATTACACCGCTTCGCATCGTGTCCCTCCTTTCTCAAGACAATAATACCACATCCACTCTAAAATCCAAAAATTGAACGCTCTTTTCAGAATCCCTCAACCCTTAAGATAACTCAAATCAGGTCTTTTGTCAAGAGGTGCAATCACATTTTCCCCAATTGCGGATAAAAATAAGGGAGGCCGGAAAATACCAGAGGTGATCATTTGAAGGATTCCAATACATAATTGTATACAATTTCCCTGTCCCAGTCACCTTTTAAGCTTGCTTCTCGCTTTACTGATTATATCGCCTAAGCCCTTTTCTTCCTGCAATTTCTTCTTGAAGTCCTCCCACTCTTTTTCAAAAGCAGTAATGGCTTTTAGCATTTCTTTTTTATTGGTGAGAAAAATATCTTCCCATATCTCTACCCCACCCCTGGCTATACGGGTGGTGTCTAAAAAACCTTCTCCAACCAGAGAGCAGAATTTATCAGGCAGAGAGTTGGTCAAGGTAAAGGCAACAAAATGCGGGAGGTGGCTGGTGTAGGCAACTATATGGTCATGTTCCTGCGGGGAAGTGGAGATTACCCTCATTCCCACACTTTCCCAGAACTTCTTCAAGAAATCTATGTTTTCTTCCTTTTCCTGGCAGGCAGGAGTAATAAAACAAATAGAACCAGGGAAAATGTCCGGCTTAGCTGCTTCCATTCCCTGCTTTTCCGAACCACAGAAAGGATGGCTGCCGATAAAGGTGTAAGAAGGCGGGAGAAAACCGCTTATCTCTTCCGCTAACCAGGACTTGGTACTTCCCATATCTGTTATAAGGATAGCAGGGGAAAGACGGGGAAGCAGAGCTTTCAACACCCCCGGGATACTTCGTACGGGAATGGAAAGGATTAAAATGTCAGTATCGGCGGGGGGGTACTCTACTGCCTCATCGATTATGCCCAGGCTCTCTGCGGTCTGCAGCTTTTTCTTGTTTCTTCCCAGGCCCAAGATTTTTATACGCGGGGATTTTCTTTTCAAGGCAAGCGCCAGGGAGCCTCCCATAAAACCCACACCAAAGATGGCCACTTTTTTCATTTTTCTTTTTTTCTTTCCGTGGCAATAGCAAATCTTTTTATCCCCGCCTCTCTGGCCAGGTCCATTACCTTCACCACTTTGCCATACCGCACATCCTTGTCCGCCTGGATAATGAGAAGCGGCGAAGAGTAGCGAAGCGACTCCCGGTGCAGGATAAGGGGAAGCTGGTCCCAGGAGATTGGCTTATTCTCCAGGAAAAGCAGGTTGTCGTATGTAAGAGTAATATGAATCTCGCTTTTTTCTTTCTTCCAGGCAAACCCTGAGGCAGGCAGTTTTATCTTTACCCCGGGCAGGATAAGAAAAGAAGAGGAAAGCGCGAAGAAAATCAGCAGGATAAAGACTACATCCACTAAAGGAGTGAGCTCAGGCCAGATAATAAAATTGCGCCTCTCTCTCATACGGGGCCTTCCGAAGTTTCTATTATCTCCACCACATTTCTAGAGGCAAGCTCCATCTCCTGCACCAGGGCCCGTACCCGGGCAGTAAAATAGTTATAGGCTACCAGGGAGGGAATGGCAATCAGCAGCCCGAAAACAGTGGTGAGAAGAGCCTCCCAGATACCACCTGCCAGGGTGCCCGGGTCAACCTGCCCCCCTGCACTCTCTATGGCAGCAAATACGCGCACCATCCCTGATACGGTGCCCAGAAGACCGAGAAGGGGAGATATGGCAGCCAGCGTAGCCAGAACACCCAGAAATTTCTCAAGCTGCGGTATTTCCTCGGTTATCTGGGTTTCCATCGCTTCTTTTATCACTTCCCTGCTGCGGTCATGGTGTATAAGACCTGCTTTTACTACCCGGGAAAGAGGCAAATTATAGTTCTCGCAGAATTCTATGGCTTCAAGAATCTTGCCCCGGGTAATAAATTCTTTTATTTTTTCAATGAAAGGCAGCCGGTAAATCGCTTTCTGGGAAAGGGAGATTACTCTCTCAATGATAACGGCAAGAGATAAGATTGAGCAGAAAAGAAGAGGATACATAAGGTATCCTCCCCTTACAATAAAATCCCACATTTTTAAATACTCACTATCTTATTTAGGGTTCTCATCTTCTACTTTCCTCCAAATTATACCATTATTTATGTTGTATCTCTTCTCATTAATTCCTGTAGTTTCTTCAACAGGTTTTTTTCTTCTTCACTCCCTTTTGCCACACGCTTTATTTCTTCCTGCAGTTCTCTGATTTTTTTACGGGTGCGCTGTTCTTTTATCTTTCTCAGGCAATCATTGCATTCCTTCTCCGGGTCAGAGTGGGGAATGCCCCTCAATAGAAGTGCAGATACGTATTTTTTTTCTTTCTCTTCCAGGCTCTCTAAAAAAGCGGAGAGGGAAAAGGTGCTTTCTCTTTTTTCCTTAAGCAGGGCAAAAATGCGGGAAATAGCCGGGTCTTCTATTTCCTCCAGGGGCAACTCGGCAAAAATTTTATCTCTGACAGAAGGGAAATTTAAAAAGAGGGAAAGGAGATATTGCTCCTCCGGATTGGCCAGCAAGGTGAAAGATTCGGTAACAGCAGACCATTTCTTCTTTCTGAAACTCTTCCAGGCATCCTTGAGAACGGAGACATCAATATTCAATAATTCTGCCCCCCGCTGAATCAGGGTATCCCGCATCCATACATCCTTCAGGTCCTGCCAGAAATAAAAACATCGTTCCATAATCTTTCTCGTATTTCCCCCTTCTTTTTCTTTCAGCCTGTTAAAGTAAAATTCGAAACCATCCTGGGCACTTTCCAGAAGTTGCAGGAGTTTATCTTTGCCCTTGTGTTTGAGATAGGAATCCGGGTCATCGCCGGAAGGGAGCACCACCACTCCTACCTTTATCCCCTCATTCCAGAGGGATTCCAGGGCTCTTAAACTGGCATCCTGTCCTGCTTCATCCGGGTCGTAGAGAATAATCACCCTCTCCGCAAATCTCCGCAGGAGGGAAGCCTGATAGGGAGTAAAAGAAGTCCCCAGAGAAGCACAGACATTTTCAATCCCTGCCTGGTACAGGGCCAACAAATCCATGTACCCCTCTACGAGTATGGCTGTTTTCTTTTTTGCAATTTCTCCCCGGGAAATATTCAGTCCGTAGAGAATCGTACCCTTCTCAAATATAGGAGTTTCAGGAGAGTTCAAGTATTTCGGTTCTCCTTCCCTCAGCATTCTGCCGCCAAAACCGGTAACTTTTCCTGAAAGGTTAAAAATGGGGAACATTACCCTATCCCAGAAGTAGGGAAATATTCTTCCTTCTTTCTCCAGGGCTAACCCGGTCTTGAGAAGATTGGCATCACTTCCTGCCTTTTTCCTCAATTCGTTGAACCAGGCTCTTCCGGAGGGTACGTATCCCAGAGAAAACTTTTTCAGCGTTTCCGGGGTTATCCCTCTTTCTTTCAGGTAATCGTATGCTCTTTTTCCCGGGGGGGAAAGAAGAAAATTATGAAACATCCGGCAGGCCTCACCCAACAATTTGTAAAGGGAAAGAGTTCGGATATCTTCTCTCCCCATTCTTATTCCCAGTCTTTCTGCCAGGATTTTTACGGCTTCCCTTCTCTCCACTTTCTCCTGCAGCATGATGAAGTTGATAACATTTCCTCCTGCTCCGCAACCAAAGCAGTGAAATATCTGCTTTTCAGGAGATACGGTAAAAGAAGGCTTTTTTTCCAGGTGAAAAGGGCAGTTTGTCCTGTAATTCTTGCCCGCTTTCTTCAAGGGATAGTAGGAGGAAATCACCTCCACTATATCTGCCCGGGCAAGTATCTCATCTATTATTGAAGGCATATTGTTTTAAGCTCTAAACACAACACCATGTGCAACTTTTAAGGTTGACTGTCCGGAAAATGCCCTGCCCGTCCCTCCTGATCTCCATTGTTCCCGAGGCATGTCGGGGCGCCTATCACTCCACATCTATCTCATATCCTCCCTAACTACTCACCACTATCTACACCCGCTACTGTTCACTGCTTTCTCAGTCTATTGTCCAATTCCCACTGCCACGGCTATGGCTCGTTTTTTTTCGTGCGAAATGCTCAGCTTAATGGAGCAAATATTGTTCTCCTCCGCCATGGCCCTGGCTTTGCCTTTCAGATTTACTTCCGGTTTGCCTCCCCGGGAAATAATTTCTATGTCTTTATAGCATAGGGTTCCGATAACTTTGCTCACCGCTATTTTCCCTGCCAGTCTGCCTGAGACATGTACGGGATTAAGAGAGAGAAGTTCTCCGGGGCGGAAAATTCTTTCAATAAACTTTCTGCCGAACTTTTTGATGGTATCTTCTATACGTGCTACTTCTACGATAAATATTCCCACATCTTCTATCTTCATTCCACAAACTTCAGGGGAGCATAATCCTCGTAGCGATGGAAGGAATAAGCGGAAAAAGGCGTGGAAGTGGAGAGTTCTTTTGCATTAGTGTAACTCGCCGGGAGATAAACTGAGTAGTTATACCTGCATACGGCAAAAGTCCACTCGCTGCCTACCCGGGGCGGCGGTACTGTTTCTTTAAAAGCAGTAAAAGGTATGGCTACCTCCAGAACCCATTTTTCATCCTTATCCTTCCAGTTTTCCAGGGTTCCATACACTTTCACCGCGCTTTTAAGATTAGACTCGTACCTCTTGGAAAAGGCAAAGGAACGGGAACCTCTCCGGGGTATTATCAAGTCCAGGACCACATTCTTAGGGCTGAATTCGAATTCATAATAAGCAGGGTTATTCTTGTCCGGCTTGATAAATAATTCCAGCACATCTTCTGTCCAGAGTTTTCCGTCGTGTTCCGTAATTGTCGCCCAGATATCCTTATCCTGGGCCTCTATTCCTATGTAGAGAAACTCGTCATCCCATAATAAGCGTGCCACGGTCCTGGATACAGCCGGCTTGATTTCATCCTTGGGACTTTTTCGCAAAAGGTAAAAAGTATCTATAACGTCCGCGGATTTCCACGCTTTTTCATCCAGCTTGCCGTCTATTGTTATCTTGCCTGTCACTTTGCGGCAAAGATACGGTTTTTTCCCTTCTTCTTGCTTGGGAGTAGGGGGCCGAAAGATTTTAATAAAACCAAGATTAAATAAAGAAACACCCACAATTAAACAAATAAAAACCCACTTTTCTTTTTTCATTTCATCCCTCCTTGTTTCTTCTAATATTATAGCCGCTTTTTTTCTCTTTTCAACCTGTGTTAAAATTCGGCAGGAGGGTTAAGCCATGGCAACTGCAATTAAAAAGTATGCCCGGGAAATTAAGTCAGGCAAGGCAAAATTACTCTTCCCCTACCAGGGAGGCGGCAAAGGCACAATTCTTGACCCCTCCTCGCCGGAAGTACCGCTTGACATACTGGGATTTGGTATCTATGACCTCAAGGAAGGACCCTTCCAAAGGGAAACGGGGGACAGGGAAATAGTGTTGGTGCCACAGGAAGGGTTTTTCAGGATAGAGGTGGAGGGTAAGGCATGGGAAGGAGACAGGAAGGGAGGGCCGTTTTCCCCTCCCTACGGAGAAAGCAATGCTTCTGCCATTTACGTGGGAAGTGATTCCCGCTTTACCCTGAGCGGAGAAGGAGAGGTGATATTTTATAGTGCACCCGCTTTAAAAGACCTCCCGGCCTGCTTTGTTCCCAAGGGGAGTAAAAAATACGCTTCCCGGGGAGAAGCCTTCTGGAGAAGAGACGTGGTAACCCTGGTAACCCCGGGTAATGAAACAAGCAATCTTACCGTAGGGGAAACCTATTCCCCTCCCGGCCTATGGTCAGGCACCCCTCTGCATATACACGATTTTGATGACCCATCCGGTAACCAGTCAGACCACGAGGAGGTTTACTACCACATTTCCCGCTTCAAAGGCGAAGAAATAGGTTCTTATCCTGTGCAGCTGGTATTTGACAAAGACCTGGACATCTGGCTTTCCTTTATAGTGAGAGATAAAAGCATAATTGTCTTACCGGGCGGTTGTCATCCGGTAGTAGCTTCTCCCGTTTCAGATATAATCTACGGCTGGGGGATGGCGAACCATGGCAAGCCCCCGGTTCTCTACGATTTACCCGAGTTTGCTTACCTCAAAAAGGTGGAAAACTTGCTGGGACAAATAAAGGAGAAAGTCCCTCTTTCCCAGATAGAATTGCTCCCCGAGTATAAACTGCTGCCAGATATCGGCAAAAAGGTACTGGAACTTATCTTGCGGGAAGAAAAGTTGCTCAGGGAAGATGAAACCTCTTCCTGAGAAACCATTCTAAGGTAAGAAACAGGAGAATTAAGAGATAGAAGAGGAGGGCGGGTGCTCTCGGCGTACTAAAGACGTTTTTCCCTTTTTTTGTCGTTATCCGGGCATCCACATAATCCGGCGAAGCAGCCGGAGAAAAATATTCCCCCCCGGTCTGAAGCGCAAGTTCCCGCAAGAATTCCTCTTTTAACGAGGTGTCTTTCCATTCTATGAAAGGGTCCCCGTAATAAAATTCCCCACTTCTTTCCCCCTCCGGAGTAATTACCTGAAAGGTATATTTGCCTGTGTGCCGGGGAGAAAAGACAGCAGAAAACATATAGGGGGCAGAAGGGAGAAGTCGAAAAGGATAACTTTTCTTCCCTTGCAGAATCTTTCCTTTTAAATCCCGGGAAGCACCACCTCTTTCCTTTTTCCCCGCTTTTACCATTACCTTAACTTTCTCTCCTTTCAAGTAGTAATCCTTATCAGTGTAAACAATGTAGCCTTCTTCTATGTTTTCTCGCGCGGGCACAAAGTATTCGAATATAGAGAGCCAGAATGTAGAGTAGGGAACTTCTTCTTTCAATTTCCATCTCCAGGTGGAAGGGGTGCCCAGCAAAAAGACTTTGCCTTTTCCGTATCGCAACAGTCCCCCTATGGGTAACCTGTTACCCTGGTAAGAAATCTTCAAGAGAGGTAATCCACCCGGGGAAATGCGGGTAAAGAGCAAGGCCCCCTGGACAGGAGGCAGGTTGCTGCTACTTAAAGCAGAAAACATGGGATGATTCTTGCCTTCCGGGGTGAAAGCAAGGGGAAATTGGCGGGGAGACCATCCTTTCAATCCCTGCAAAGGCAGAATCTTCTCCCATTGAGATGGTGCCTGCAAAGGGAACGAATTATTATCCCCTATAATTATTACGCCTCCTCCTTCCTCCAGCCAACTCTTTACTCTCTCCCAGGGAGGGAGTAAGGGAGAAGGAAGCTGACAAATTATCAGAAGCGAGAGGTCCTCTGTGCCGGGAAACTTTTCCCCCAGGAACACCTTCTCCCCGGCGCGGATATAATACTTTAGTTGGTAAGAGGGATTATCTTCCAGCAGTTTTTTCAAGTATTTCACCTCCCAGGAGATTCTGCCTGCCATAAGAAATACTTTTGCCCTTTCCCTCATCACCAGCAGATGAAAATTTCTCCGGTTATCATCCGGAAGAGAATCTCCTGCCACGGGTGAAACTTCAAATTGCAATAAGTGCTTGCCCTGCTTAAAAAACGTGTGATTGAAGAGTAAATTGTTTTTCCCCCTGCCAAGCTCTACCTTCTTTTTTGCTATAACTTTGTCCTTCTCTTTTACTATTAGCGCGGTAGAAACTTTCCTGCCCAGGGAATTAGCCACCTGTACCTCCAGGGTAAAGTTTTCCCCCGGAGAAACCATCCTCTTGCCGCTAATCGCCTCAATGCGGATGTCTGGATAATTCTCGTTACCTCCTATTCCCAGAGTATAGACGGGAAAAGAGGGAGAATCCTTAATGGGAGAGGTGGCATTACCATCGGAAATAAGGAACACTGCATCAACGTTGTTTTTTCCCACATTACGCAGGGCACTGTCAATATCTGTCTCCTTCCCTGTGGCCTGTAAATCTTTTAACTCTTCTTTTTTTACCTCTTTCAACCCGGGAGAAATAGTGAAGAGATGCACCTCGAATCTCTTCCTCAGAGAAGGAAGCATCTCCTGCAAAAATTTTTTTGCGGTAAAGAACCTGCTCCCGGGAAACTCCGGGTCTCTAATAGACATGCTCAAGGAATTATCAATGAGAACTGCTAACTTTCCCTTGCTTTTCCTCTCAAAAATAAAAATGGGCGATAGAATAAGTATCAACAGGAGAAGGAAAGAAATAAATCTAAGCATCCAGAGCCG
>JALUVB010000023.1 GCA_027021085.1 bacterium | reverse complement strand
TGTCGGAGGGGATGTGCAGTGGGTGCCCTGGGAGAAGCAGACCCAACATTATTATCTCAAGAACAGCGGCAACTGGGGATTTTACGGAGAGTAGGATTTAATGCCATGTGCAAATTTTCTTTTGAATAAGCAATGCATGTAGTAGTGAGTAGCGGGTAGATAGTAGTGAGGGGGGATTTTAGACCGTAGACTTAAGACTATAGACTTTAGACTGGGAAAGCAGACAAGGCAAAATGGCGCTTCCTTAAAAGTCGCACATGGCATTAGGATGTAGATAAGAAAGGAATCCAATGAAGCCGCAGGCAGAAGGTCCTGCAATTAGTAGCGGGGCCTGGATTTGAACCAGGGACCTGTGGGTTATGAGCCCACCGAGCTACCGGACTGCTCCACCCCGCGATCTGTACATATTATATCACAGATTAAGATTTTTTCTACAAGCGGATGCTTCTCTTCTGTAAACTGGTAATAAGTAGAACCCCCGCGAATATAGCACTTCCCACCAGCACTATAACTGCTCCGGAAGGGGCGTCTACAAGGTAAGAAATAAAAAGCCCGCCTATTACTGTTGCTTCTCCTATGAGCAAAGAGCTTATCAACAGTTTCCGGAAGGAGCGGGAAAAAAGTTTTGCCGTAATGGGCGGAATTATCAGGATAGCGCTTACCAGGACGATACCCAGCAGTTTCAATCCCAAAACAATGGTTACTGCTAAGAATATATAAAAGAAAAATTCCAGGATTTCTACTTTTAACCCCTGTAGGTAAGCCTCTTCTCTATCCAGAATAATCAGGGTAATGGAGCGACGGAATGCAAGCAGAAAAAATATCACCAGTGTTCCCAGAATCACTGTGGCGAGAATATCTTCCCAGGAGAGGGAGAGAATGTTTCCGAAGAGAAAGCTCACCAGTTCAGGCTGGTACCCCCTTTTCAGGCTGATGATAAGAATACCCAGGGCCATGCCAAAGGTGAAGATGAGGCCGATAATGGCATCGGTGGGGATAGTAGTCTTTCGTTCCAGAAAATATATACCTGAAGTGAATATTACAGCAGTCAAAAGTGCCAGCCAGAGAGGGTTTATTCCCAGGACCACTCCTATGGCGATTCCTGCCAGGGAAGCGTGGGCAATGCCGTCGCCGAAGAAAGAGAGCCGTTTTAGGATAACAAATACGCCGTATAAAGCAAGCAGAAATGCAGAGACGGCACCTCCCAGCAATGCTTTCTGCATAAAAGGCAGGGTAAGTATTCCTCCTATTTCCATGACCTAAATCCTGTGTCCGTAGAGAATGCTTTCTTTGCCAAAGAGTTCCCTGAATGTTGCCTGGTTCATAATTTCTTCCGGAGAGCCATCGCATAGAAGGCATCTATTAAGACAGATGACCCTGTCCGCAAACTTAAGCACCACATCCAGTTGATGGGAAACCATAATAATGGAGATGCCATGTGCGGTTTTCATGTGATTTACCAGCTCATAAAAGTTCTTTTTCCCTTCCAGGTCTATCCCGCTTACCGGTTCATCCAGGAGAAGCAGGCGCGGTTTTTTAAGCATGGCCCTGGCCACCAGCACCCGTTGGAGTTCGCCTCCCGAAAGATTTCCCAGGGGAAGACCCAGAAGGGAGCCGATTTCTACGTGAGAGATAATTGTGTGCCAGTGGGGGGAATCTAAAGCGGGGAAAGAAAGAAGCAGGAATTCTTTCACTGTGATGGGAAAAGAACGGTCCAGTTGAAACCGTTGTGGTACATAACTCATATATTCTCGTGCTTCCTGCGGTTTCTTACCCATTATGGTGATATCGCCCCGTAGTGGCGAGAGAAAACCAAGTATAGCTTTTAAAAGCGTGGTCTTTCCTGCCCCATTGGGCCCAATTACCATGGCCAGGCTTTTCTCTTCCATGCGGAAGGATACATCTTGCAAAATCAGGCTGTTGGAAGCAGGATACTTCACGCATAAATTTTTTACTTCTACCACCGGCTTCATCTTGCGCTTTCCAGGGCTTCCTGCACCTCTTTTACGTTGTAATCCATGAGTTTAAGATAGCTTTCCCTGCCGCCTATGCCTCCTAAGGGGTCAAGTATCTTTATTTTTAATCCCGTATCTTTTACAAAAGCATCCAGTACCCGGCTATTAAGTTGCGGCTCTATAAAGATGACTTTTACTCCGTACTTTCTGATTTTTTTTGTTAGGTTTGCAATATGCCGGGGAGAGGGCTCTCCCGTACCAGAGGGCTCAAAAGTACCCAGTATCTGCAGGTTAAGGAAACGGGCAAAGTAAACCCAGGCAGCATGAAAGGTGACAATTTTTCTGTTTTTGTAGGGACTTAGCATTTTTATGTATCTTTCTTGGGCTGCTAAAAGGCGCCGGGAAAATTTTGCAAAATTTGCCTGGTAAAAAGAGGCATTATCGGGGTCTTCTGCTTGTAAGACGTTCTTTATGTTACGGGAAATAATGACTGCTTCCGGGATACCCAGCCAGTAATGGGGATTATAGGTAATATTTCCTTTAAAACTTCTCCCGGCAGGAATAAGAGAAATGCCTTTATCCACGGTAAATATTTTCGTTCCTCTTAGCGCATCTTTTACCTTTTTTACCCAGTCATCTGCCCCGTTTCCTATACAGAAGATTATCCTGCTTCCCTGTAAATCCTGTAATTTCCCCGGAGTAAATCCGAAAAGATGCGGGCTGGCTCCCGGTGGTACAATGAGCTTCACCTCTGCCTTGTCCCCGGCAATTTCTCGCACCATATCGTAAAGCGGGAAAATAGTGGCTGCAACTTTGATTTCTCCCCTGAGGTAAAGGGAAAAAGATAGAAGCAAAATAATAAAAAGTATCCTTTTCATTTTTCTCTCCCTTGGTTTTTACAATTTTTACACCTCTCCCAGAAAATCACCTGGTGCTTGAGGTACTCTTCTTGCCTAAGCGGGCAGGGAATGCAGTTAATCTGGTAGCAGGAAGGACAGATAAGGTGACTATGGTGGGCAGGCCTCTTTATCTCGTAGAAACTTCCCTGGGGCGTAAATATGCTTTCTACTATTTTCAGCTCTTCGAAAAGGGTGAGGTCCCGGTAAATAGTGGAAAGGTCCGGAACTCTTTGCGGGATTTCTTCTCTTATCTGGCGGGGAGTAAGGGGAACCGGGTGAAAAGTGAGCACCCGCAGGATTTCTTTGCGGGTTCTGGTGGTCCTGTATCCCTTTTCTTTTAATTTCTTCAGCCAATTTCCCATAATGCAAATCTTTTGCAATAAATTATACTCTCTCTTACTTTATCCTGTCAAGTTAATGTAGAGGTTCATAAGATACTGGAAAAATT
>JALUVB010000022.1 GCA_027021085.1 bacterium | reverse complement strand
ATTCAAAACAGGCGAATTCTGGTATAATTGGAAGCGAAAAGGGAAGTCTGATTTGTCAATCTTCCTTTCTTTTGTAAGATGATTATTAAAGAAGCATACGCACGAGCCGGGTTAATCGGCAACCCTTCCGACGGATACTACGGGAAAACTATTTCCCTGAGTATCAAAAACTTTCGGGCCCGGGTAACCCTCTACGAATCACCTCGCCTGCACATTTTACCTTCTCTGAAAGACAGAAGTGAATTTGAAAATATAGAAGATTTCCTCCAGAGTGTGCATCTCTATGGATATTACGGGGGAATAAGGTTGGTGAAAGCTGTATTGAAGAGGTTCATAGAATACTTTAAAGAGAAGAGAGGAAGCCTACCGGAACAGAATTTCACCCTGGAATATGAGACAAATATACCCAGGGGCGTGGGATTAGCCGGCTCAAGTGCCATAATTACTGCCACCCTGCGCTGTCTGATGGGGTTTTACAAACTAAAGATACCTCTTCCTATTCAGGCAAATTTAATCTGGAAAGCAGAGACAGAAGAACTGGGCATACCCGCCGGGCTTCAGGACCGGGTAATTCAGGTGTATGAAGGGCTGGTATATATGGATTTTTCCCGCGAATTTATGGAAAGGCAGGGATATGGCCACTACGAGAGGCTCGACCCAGCCCTGCTGCCTCCCTTGTTTGTTGCTTACAGGGAAGATTCGGCAGAGAGGTCAGAAATTCCTCATTCCAATCTGCGCGAGCGCTTCGAAAGCGGCGAGAAAAGGGTAGTGGAAGCCATGAAGGAATTTGCCCGCTATACGGAAGAAGTAAGGAAACTCTTACAGGAAAACAGGGGAAGAGAAATAGGAGAATGGCTGGATAGGAATTTTGCTTTAAGGAAGAGTATTCTTCCTCTCTCTCTCCAGCATGTAGAACTGGTAGAGGTAGGGAAAAAATTAGGCAGTGCAGTCAAATTCTGCGGTTCCGGCGGAGCGGTAATCGGCCTTGTTCCTTCCGGCAGGGAGGATGCCCTCCGGGAAGCTTACCGGGCAGTGGGAGCCAAGGTCATTCTACCCAGGATAAAATAAATGATAGAAAAAGCTGTTATCCCTGCTGCAGGATTCGGCACGCGGTTTCTGCCCGCCACCAAGGCCCAGCCCAAAGAAATGCTGCCCGTGGTGGATACCCCGGCCATCCAGATGGTAGTGGAAGAAGCAGTGAAATCAGGCATAGTGGATATCCTTATTATCACCGGTAAGGGGAAAAGAGCTATTGAAGACCATTTCGACCGGCACCCGGAATTGGAGAGAGAGCTGGCCAAAAAAGGCGCCAGAAAAACATTGCAAACCATTGAAAAAATAAGCAACCTGGCAGCATTTCATTACGTGCGGCAGAAAGAACTCAGAGGGCTGGGTAATGCCATATACGAAAGCAGGTTCCATGTGGAAGGAGAGCCATTCTTAGTGCTTCTGGGAGATACCCTGATAGCCTCCAATCCTCCCTGTTCCAGGCAATTGATGGATATTTACGATAAATTCAAGTGCACCATCATCGGGGTGGAAGAAGTAGAAGAGCACAAGGTTAAGAGATACGGGATAATAAAGGGGAAAAAGATAGGGGATAATATCTTTGAAGTAGAAGACTTGGTTGAAAAGCCCTCTCCCGCAGAAGCCCCTTCCAGGCTGGCTATCGGGGGAAGATACGTCCTGCTGCCGGAGATTTTTTCCTACATTGAGCGCACTCCGCCTGGTGTAGGCAGAGAAATTCAGATAACGGATGCATTAAAACTCATGCGCAGGGATGGACATAGAATCCTGGCATACAAGTTTGAAGGGAAGAGATACGACATCGGGAATATTCTGGATTATCTGGAGACAGTGGTTGACTTTGCCCTTAAAAGAAAAGATATTGGTGATAAATTCAGGGAAATATTAAGGAGTAAATTATTATGAAGAAATGCGTTTTGGTAACTGGCGGAGCAGGTTTTGTAGGTTCACATTTATGTGAAGAACTTTTTAACCGAGGATATCGGGTAATCTGCGTGGATAATCTGATAACCGGCTGTGAAGAGAATTTAAAGGAAATTGCGGGTAAAGAAGATTTCACCTTTATCTCCCATGATATAACTAAGCCCTTACACATAGAAGAACCGCTATTTGCCGTGCTGCACTTTGCCTCTCCTGCTTCTCCCATAGATTACCTGAAATTCCCGGTGGAAACATTGCTTACCGGTTCTCTGGGCACCTGGAATATTCTTAACCTGGCCAGGGAGAAAAATGCTCTCTTCATGCTTGCCTCCACTTCCGAGGTCTACGGTGACCCCCTGGTAAATCCCCAGCCAGAGGAATACTGGGGGAATGTGAATCCTGTGGGGCCGCGGGGTGTTTATGACGAAGCCAAAAGATTTTCCGAGGCCATGACCATGGCTTACCTGAGGCGTTACCACCTGAATACCCGCATAGTGAGAATATTCAACACTTACGGCCCCAGGATGAGAGAGAACGACGGGAGGGCTGTACCCACCTTTATCCTGCAGGCGCTGAAAAACGAACCGCTCACCGTGTTCGGAAACGGCGAGCAGACCCGCAGTTTTTGTTATATTTCTGACCTGGTAAGAGGCATACTAAAGCTCATGGAAGCAGATTACCACCTGCCGGTAAACATAGGAAACTCTCAGGAGATGAAAGTCAGGGAGTTGGCTGAACTAATCATAAAACTTACCGGAAGCAAAAGCGATATAACTTTCAAACCGCTCCCGGAGGATGACCCCAAGGTAAGAAGACCGAATATAAGCAAGGCGCGCAGTATTCTGCACTGGGAACCGGAAGTTCCCCTGGAAAAGGGATTAAAAGAAACTATAGCTTATTTCAGAAGCAGGGCTACCCTTCGTACTTAAAATACGCGGCACATGTGCCCTCTGAGGAGACCATGCAAGCCCCCACAGGCTGTTCAGGGGTACATCCCCGCCTGAACAGCTTACAGTCCGGGGGGCTCTTCACCCCCCTCAGGATATCTCCGCAGATACAGGCTTGGTTCTCTTTAGTAGGCTCCACCTCAACCTGAATATTTCTCTCACTATCAAACCGGCTGTACTCTTCCCCTATTTTTAAACCACTGAGGGGAATAGTTCCCACCCCTCTCCAGTTGGACTGCTCCACGCTGAATACTTCTTGCATGATTGAGACTGCTTTTTTATTGCCTTCTCTTTTTACAGAACGGGCATATTGAATCTGCACCGCCGGCTTCTTGCCATTTACAATCTGCTCTACCAGCATGGCAATGCCCTCTGCTACGTCCAGGGGCTCGAAGCCGGTTATAACGCAGGGTATATTATATCTATGCGGGATGAATTCGTAGGGAAGAGAGCCGATTATTGTGCTTACGTGCCCGGGGCAGATAAACCCGTCAATGGAAACTTCGCTGTCTTCCAGAAGCGCCTCCATGGCCGGCGGAATAAGCTTATGGCCTGAATATACGAAGAAATTTTTTAAGTTCTCCCTTTTAGCTATCTTAATGGTTAAAGCAACAGTAGGTGTGGTAGTCTCAAATCCCACTCCCAGAAATATAACCTTTTTCCCCGGGTTATCTCTTGCCACCTGTAACGCATCTAAGGCAGAGTAAACCACCCGCACATCTCTACCTTCCGCTCTCTCCCTTTCCAGGGAAGAGGTGGAGCCAGGCACCCTCATCATGTCTCCGAACGTGGTTATTATTACCTCTTTCCGGCGGGAATAGGCAATGGCTTTATCCATATAGTGGTTGGGAGTTACACAAACCGGACAGCCGGGACCGGATAAGAGTTTCAGGGGATGAAACAGTTTCCTCAAGCCCGAGCGGGAAATGGCTACGGTGTGAGTTCCGCAGACTTCCATAAGCTGTATGGGCTTCCCGTAATCCTCCAGCATTTTATTCGTCTTTTTGATGATTTTTTTAATGAGAACCGGATTCCTGAATTCTTCAATATACTTCAAAATAACCCTCAGTGCTCACTCTTACTTTCTTTCATTTTCGGATACCCGCCTGTCTCCCGCTCTGAAGTCTTAAGTCCTACAGCCCAAAGCCTATGCCTCCATTTCCCTGAATATGGAGAGTGTCTCTTCTGCCTCTTTTTCCTCCATTTTTTGTATGGCGAAACCTGCATGCACTATTACATATTCTCCCACTTTTATATCATCTAAAAGGCCCATGTTTACTTTTCTTCTTACCCCGCCCAGTTCCACCAGGCCTTCATCTTTCTCAACCCTTATAACTTTCATCGGAACAGCCAGACACATTTTCTCTCCCCCTGCCTCCGGATTACTCCCGGAGGATTTAAAATGCAAAAATTGTTTTACGGGAACTATATACCATAAAACAGTAAACAATTACAACTTATATTTTTCGGTTTTATAGGCCGCGATGATCGCCTGCCCGGCAGAAATCCCCCCATCATTAGCAGGGATATTTTTATGCAGAAGCACACTAAAGCCTTCTTCCCGGAGTTTTCCATAAATCTCTCTGAGGAGAAACATGTTCTGGAATACCCCTCCGCTCAAAGCTACTGTTTCCAGGCCAGTATCCTCTCTTATCCTTTTTACCGTATCCACAACCAGTGCTGTGACTGTGCAGTGGAATTTCAGCGCAATATCCCCCACCGGTAAAGCCTTTTTCAAATCTTCCACTATGCCCTTTACAATCTCCTCTGTAGCAATAACATATGCCTTTTCCCTCTTTTCTATCCTGTATTTATATGCCTGGTTTTTCCTGCTCTTCCCCTTACTCAAAGCCGTCTCCAGCTCAATGGCTGCCTGTCCCTCGTAGTTTACCCGCTCCCTGATACAGAGCAGGGAAGAGACTCCGTCAAAGAATCGTCCCATGCTTGAACTTAAGGGGGTGTTAATTCCTCTATCCATCATCTTCTCCAGTATATTCCAGGTCTTCCTGTTTAACCCTCTCACAAATTCAATCTCCAAATCCAGAAAACTGTCGCCAAAAGCAGCATGAAGCAAGGCGGCACCCACTCGCCAGGGTTCCTTTATTGCTCCTTCCCCTCCCGGGAGCGGAATATACTCAAGGTGTGCCACACGTTCAAACCCACAGTAATCAGCAACCAGGAACTCTCCTCCCCAGAGATTTCCCTCGGAACCAAACCCTGTCCCATCGAATGCTACTCCGATAATCTTCTCGTTTCCCAATCCATTTTCCACCATAACTGAAGCTATATGAGCATGGTGATGCTGTATGGGCACAGGAATAAGCTGCGGGTCAGAAGCAATAAGCTCCCGGGCATATTTAGTGGAAAGATACTCAGGGTGCAAATCATGGGCAATAACCCCTGGTTCACATTTTAAGAGCTTTTTGAAGTGCTCAATACCCCGGGTAAAAGAGATATATGTTTCCATATTTTCCATATCCCCTATATGGTGGCTCAGGATAATTTCATCTTCTGAAGCTATGGCAAAGGTATTCTTTGTATGCCCGCCGCAGGCCAGAATAGGCACAGAAACCCTCAAGCCTTCAATCTTTACAGGCTCAGGGACGTATCCCCTGGAACGCCGGATGATATACTCTTCTCCTGTAAAAGGAAGAATCCTGCTCACAGAATCGTCCAGGCGAATGTGTATGTCCCGGTTATGCAGGAGGAAATAATCTGCAATATTGCAGAGCCTTTCTACTGCTTCCTCATTCTCATAGGCAATGGGCTCATCGGAAATATTTCCCGAAGTCATCACCAGGATTTTAAGCGGACTGTTATAAAACAAAAGATGGTGCAGCGGAGTATAGGGAAGCATAAACCCCAGATACTGGTTACCGGGAGCAATATTTTCTGAAAGAGGCGAGGAAGAACTTTTCCGCCTGCGCAGGAGAACAATGGGAGTCCGGAAAGAAGTGAGCAGTTCTATCTCTTCCGGAGAAACTTCGCAGTATCTCATGATAATGGCCAGGCTGTCTGCCATCAGGGCAAACGGCTTATCCTCCCGATACTTTCTTTTCCTTAATCTTCTTACTGCCGCATCATTTGTGGCATCGCAGGCCAGGTGAAAGCCGCCCAGGCCTTTTATTGCCACTATTTTCCCTTCCTGCAGTAATCGTACGGTCTTTTCTACTGCTTCGTTTCCCTTAGCCAGTTTCTCCCTTCTGGCTACTGAAGCTTCCATCAACGTAACCTCTGGCCCGCATACAGGGCAGGCATTGGGTTGAGCATGAAATCTCCTGTTGCGAGGATTCTCATACTCTTCCTGGCAGAGTGAGCACATGGTAAATTTTTTCATGGTGGTATTTTTTCTGTCATAAGGAATGTTTTCTATGAGGGTAAAACGCGGGCCACAATTGGTGCAATTTATAAAAGGGTAGAGATAGCGCCGGTTTTGGGGGTCAAAAAGTTCCTCTAAGCAATCCGGGCAGGTGGCAATCTCAGGCGAGATGCGCGTTTTTACCTCGTCCCCGGCTATACTGGGGAGCACCCGGAATATGCACTCTCCCCTGGGCGGAATCTTCTTAGTAAGTATATTGGTTATTTCTGCCCGGGGAGGGGGGGATTTTTCCAGGGCAAGGATAAAATCCTCCAGATTATCCCTGTTTCCCTCTGCCTCTATAAGCACACCGCAGGAGGTATTGGTAACCCACCCGGAAAGATTTCTTTCTGTAGCATACCGGAAGACAGTGGGGCGAAAGCCCACTCCCTGCACCTTGCCTTTGATTTTTATCTGGAGTCGCTCAGTTTCCACGAATAAACTGTCTTGCCCCTAAATTAGCCACTCTCAGTTGAAAACTAAGAATTAACCTTCTGTTCTACATTGTAAAAAACGGTATTACGCAGTTCCGCAGAGGGTATAATCTTGCTGAAGTCCCTGGTTCTCACGATTTTCTTCAGGTTTTCCAGGTTGCCAGTTTTTTTCAGCCTTTCATAAATAAGATACCAACCGCAATCTTTTTCGGCATCTATTTCGCATTTGCCCTGCATAGTAGTGCCTCCACAGGGTCCGTTCAACAGAGACTTGGCACAATTGGTTATCGGGCATATGCCTCCCGTGTGGGAGAGCACACATTCTCCACAGGCTGCACACCTTTCTTCCGAGGGCCAGAGGCCGGGCAGACCACCCACGGAAATGGTGTTCAAAGCAGGATGCACCGGTTTATCCACTACCTTGCCTATTGCCTGCACTCCCACGCCACAGGAGAGGACTAAGATGGCATCAGCTTCCTCCACCTGGTGCATGGAGCGGGAAATCTTTATCCAATCCAGTGCTTTATTGCACATCATATCTATCACGGTTGTTCCCACCACGCTTTTACCCTGCTTTTCCAGGTTCTCCTGCATTATGTCCATCCCCTCTTTTCCCCCTGTTTTACATGCTTCCGGGCAGCCGCTGCAAACAGCCAGAAACACTTTTTCCCTGCCCTCCAGAAAACCCAGTATTTCCTCTATAGGTTTAGATTCCGTTACCAGCATAATTTACCTCCTTTAAAATGAGGTCTGTAATCTCGGGAAGTTTTTTCTTAATATTCTCGCTCAATCCCCAGCCCCAGCTTATTTCCTCCGGCTCCACACCCATTACTACAATTTCTTCACAACCAGGAGTAAACCAGAGAGAGTGGAGAAGCCCAAACTGGTGCAGAGAAAGGGGAAAGTCCTGACTGGATAACAACTGGTTAAAGGGTATCCTGTAAAGCGCCCCGGGTTCTCCGTTCCCTTTCAATGCATCAACAATCACCACTTTTTTGATATTACCCTCCGCCAGCAAAGCATCGGGGCTGGTGGTGCCTGCATCAATAACTTCTACCTGGGATGGGAGCCTCCTCTTCTGCAATTCCTGCGCTATCCAGGAGCCAACCCCCTCGTCTCTCAACAAAATGTTGCCCAGCCCAATAATAACTGTCTTACGCAATTCTGTATTTCCCCAGGTCTTTTCCCCGCATATCCACTAAATGTACGGCACAGGCAAGACAGGGATCAAAGGCACGCACAATACGCACCACCTCGAAGGGATTTTCCTCATCTTTTATCTCTGTCCCTATAAGTGCCTGCTCTATTGGCCCCGGTATCCCCCGGTCATCTTTAGGAGAAGCATTCCAGGCCGTGGGAGTGATTACCTGATAGCGGGCAATTTTCCGGTCAGAAATTTTTATCCAGTGCCCGCAGGAACCGCGGGGAGCTTCTGCCAGGCCATAACCTTCTCCCTCCTCGGGTATCTCAGCCTCTGTATATACAGCCTCGCCGGGTATCAATTCCTCTACCCAGTCACTCATTGCCTCTACCAGTACCTTACATTCTATCGCGCGTGCCAGGTGTCGTCCCATGACAGAAGGGACATCCTCTATTTGCAGGGAGAGTTCTTTGAGAAGAGGCTCTGCCACCCGGTTAATCTCTTCCTGTTTAGTGAAGTAGTTTACCATGAGCCTGGCTAAAGGCCCTACTTCATAGACCTTCCCTTTGTAACGAGGAGATTTTATAAACGAGTAACTGCCTTCTTTTTCCGGGGCGGGAATTGTTTCCTCCCGGGAAGGATTTTTCCCTGATTCAGAGTCAGCATACCAGGAGTGCTTGACCTGCTCTGCAATATTCTCTGGGTCAAGCTCTTCAAATTGCATGTCACTATTCACTATCCCGGCTTGCAAGAACCTGCCTTCCTCTAGGACAAACCCTCCGTAGGAGAGAAAACTTCCGCATCCCCTGCCTACTTCAAAGTAATCCCGGTAAGCCCTGGCAAGGGTTAATACATCGGGCAGCACTGCATTCTCCACAAAAGCCTGTATCTCCTTTAGTTTTCCCTTGAAATGGTTGATTCTATCTATATCGGGCGTAAGTGTTGCTCCACCCGCTATAATACCTACATTGTGGGGCATCTTACCGCCAAAAACTGCCAGCATCTCCTGGCATATACGCCGTATATCCAGAGCCTGCAGATAATGAGTGGCAAGATTAGCATTTGCCTCCTCCGAGAGGCGAAAGTCTCCCTCATAAGCAGGGATGAAAGGGGATACCTTTCCCACTACTTTCCCCAGGTCTACATAATCGGGAATAGCCAGGTGGTAGAAATGGAGGATGTGGGACTGCAGAAAATTAGAGCCGAGTATAAGATTCCTTATTGTACGCCCATTGTGGGGAATCTTATCTTTTATAGAAAAGGCATCATCCAGGCAAAGAGCCGAAGTGTATGCGTGTATAGCAGGACAAACCCCGCATATTCTCTGGGTTATGCGGGCAGCATCGCGGGGGTCCCTGTTTTTTAGTATAATTTCAAAGCCGCGGAAAAGCGTGCCCGAGCTCTTCGCCTCTCTCACTTTCCCTCCCTCCAGAAGAGTCTCCACCGCCATATGCCCTTCTATCCGGGTAATAGGATCAATCACAATTTTTTTCATTTTTCATTTCCTCCCAAGAAAGCTTCCGATAAAACGGCGAGGTGCTGTCGGGGAACTCCGGCTCCACGCATCCCAGGCAGGGAGAGCCGGCCCCTATGACCCAGTTAACCCCGTTGTTCCATTCTCGCAGCGGACAGTCCGCGGATGTGTAGGGGCCTTTACAACCCAGTTCGTAAAGGCAGCCTTCTTCGCCGAATTTCTGGGCAAATTTACCCTTATCAAAGTAAGCCCTTCTCTCACAATTTTCGTGGATGGTTTTCCCGTAGAAAAGCCTGGGCCTGCCTATTTCATCCAGGTCTAACGGTAAGCCCCGCAGTGCTACGGATAATGTACCCACCATCCAATCCGGATGGGGGGGGCAACCGGGAAGGTTGACGGTTAAAGTATCAACTCCGTTCTCCGCAAAAACCCTCTTCACACTTTTACATCCAGTAGGATTCGGCTTTGCTGCGGGTATGCCACCATAAGCTGCACAATTTCCCACTGCCACAGTAAGAAGAGCATTTTTCCCCAGTTCCAGGACTCTTTCCAGGATGGTTTTTTCTCCCACCGCGCCAAAGATTCCGTTATTTAATGTGGGGACAGCTCCCTCTACAATGAGAATATACTCTCCCTTTTTTTCTTTCTCGGTGTCCCGCAGAACATTAATTATCATCTCTCCCTGGCCTGCCATTACCGTAGGATGAAATCTCAGGTTAAGTTTTTTCCCGGGCACTATTTCATCCAGCAGAATATCCTTAAACTTAAGACTCGCACTGTTCAGGAGAGAGACAGAACAGCCTGTACAGCCTGCCCCCTGAAACCATACTACCGGGTACTCCTCGCTCATCAGCACCTCCTTCTGTTAATTTCCTCCTGCACCATAAACACTGAATTGGAAATGGAAACTTACCACCCATTATCCCACTTTTTAAAGCCAAAATCACAAACTTAAAATCTCTTCCGGGAAGCGGGCAGGGAACCCTACTGTTCACTGCTTACTCTCCTTCTATAAGTTCTACTCCCTTAACCTCTGGTATTTTTGCCTTCAAGGCACTCTCTATTACTCCTACAGTAGTCATCATAGAGAAGGGACAGCCAGCGCACCCGCCGGTTAATTTCACCTTGACCACTCCATCCTCAGTTACCTCTACTACTTCAACATCTCCCCCGTGCATCCTCAGTACGGGTCGTACCTCTTCTTCCATAACCTTTTCTACTTTTTCTTTCATTTTTATTCCTCCTTATCCTTTTACTACACCTAAAGGTCGCATGCGGGCAATTTTGCGAGAAAGCCCGGCTTTCTCTACCACTTCTACTACATCGGCTACGTCCTTATATGCTTCCGGCATCTCCTCGGAGAGAGTATCTCGTCCGCGTGCCCTCACTATAATCCCCTTCTCTTCCATCTCCCTGGCTATGGAACGCCCCTTGGCCTGGCGAATTGCCTGATGCCTGCTCATCATCCTGCCTGCCCCGTGACAGGTGGATCCCCAGGTTTCCTGAAAAGCTCTCTGTGTTCCCAGCAAAAGATAGGAAGCTCTGCCCATATCTCCGGGAATTATTACCGGTTGCCCGATAGCCTTATACTTTTCCGGCAACTGAGGATGGTGGGCAGGGAAAGCACGCGTGGCTCCTTTGCGATGCACGCATAAAAGTTTCTTTTTCCCCTCTAACTCGTATTCCTCAAACTTGGCTATATTATGTGCTACATCGTAAACAAGATACAATCCCAGGTCTACCCAGGATTTTCCCAGCACCCGCTCAAAAGCTTCTCTGACCAGGTGCATTATTATCTGCCTGTTGCACCAGGCATAGTTTGCCGCGCAGGCCATGGCAGCAAAGTATGCTTTGCCTTCCGGCGAATTTACCGGTGCACAAGCTAACTGCCGGTCGGGAAGTTCTATGCCGTAGGTATTGGCAGCTTTTATCATTACTCTTATAAAATCATCACATACTTGATGCCCGAATCCCCGGGAACCGGAATGAATCATGAGGGTAATCTGGCCGGGAAAAATTCCCATGGTATTGGCAAGTTTTTCATCATAAACTTCTTCCACTACCTGGATTTCCAGAAAATGGTTGCCCGAACCCAGGGTCCCTTCCTGCTTCTTTCCTCGTTCGTATGCTCTCTGGGAAACTTTACCCGGCTCAGCCCCGGCCAGTGCGCCTCCCTCTTCCGTTGCCTCCAGGTCATCCTTGACTCCCATACCCTGCTCCACTGCCCACCTGGCTCCCTTCACCAGAATCTCTCTCTCCTCCCGGGAGGAAAGCTTTATGCGTCCTCCCACGCCCACACCGCAGGGAACAGTATGGAAGAGTGTATCAACCAGCTCTTTCAGGCGGGGTTTTATCTCTGCGATAGTAAGGTCGCTTCTTACCAGCCGGATGCCACAATTGATGTCATATCCTACTCCTCCCGGGGAAATTACTCCTCCTTGCTCCGGGTCAAAAGCCGCTACTCCGCCAATGGGAAAACCATACCCCCAGTGTGCATCGGGCATAGCCAGAGAATATCTGACTATCCCGGGAAGACAGGCAACGTTTGCCACCTGCTCTGCCACTCTCTCCTTAAGAATATGCTCTGCCAGCAGGGAAGAAGCATAAATGACTCCTGGCACTCTCATCCCGGCCTTATAATCCGGGGGGATTTCCCACTTATAATTACCTATTTTTTTCAGAGAATTCATAGGATTGATTATACCATAATGTAAACGGCGAAGAGACTTCAGGCCATGGATATGAGAGATTGCAGCAGGCCTGCCCGCTTCCCCCGATATTATATCGGGGTCAGGGCGGGATAACTATCACAAAGTAATCTCTTTCCTCACAAAGCTGGATTGCCCCTCCTTTTGGGTTGTTTTGCCACAACCATCGCGTTAAAACCCCCGGCAAACCCTGCGTTAAAATGGCACGGAATTTGCTGGTATACTTTATGGTATGAGAAAAAGAGTAAAAGGACTGACGCTGATAGAATTAGTCGTGGTGATTGCCCTCATATCCATGCTTATGGGGATAATCCTTCCTCAGGGCTTGAAGATGAGGGAAAGAGCCAGGATTGCCAAAGTAAAGTTACAGCTGCATAACATTGCAGAAGCCCTGGAGAGCTTTCGCAACCAGGAGGGAGAATACCCCATCGCGTTAAATGAGCTGAACAAGGAAGACCCTTACGGAGTGAAAAAGTACTTTACCCAGCTTCCTTTGAAAGACCCCTGGGGCAATACTTACTTCTACGATGCTTGGGAGTACGGGGGAACTATCTATACTTCTCCCCTCTTAAGAAGATACACTCCTCCCCGCTGGGAAACTCTTCGCTTCTCCGCTGAGCCGGGAGAATACAGCATGATTCTTCACCTGAATAAGGTAAGTTCTGCCCGGGTGATATTAAACGGAAGGTCAGTTTTTCGCCCCTGCTGTTTTAACAGGCATACCCAAACAATTACCCAGAAAGTCAATCTTACCTCTTCAAATACGATAGAAGTCAGAATCACCTCTGACCCGAGTGCCACCATGCAGATTGAGATAGTATATCCCCTGCCCGAGGGAGACTTTTCCTCCTCCTGTCTGCCTCCCGCAGAATATGCAGAAAAGGGCTACAACTGGTCTTCTGTTTATGGAAAGGCTTACTATCCGGGATTTATCCTGGGAAGTTATGGAAGGGACGGGAAACCCGGAGGAGAGGGTTTTAACAAAGATATAATATATGGTAAGGTGGAAGAATGAGATGGAGAAGGCAAATACTGGTTAGGCCACGAGAACAGGTGAGAGTGGGAATTTTTATTTTTGTGCTCATCCTTTTTATCTCTTCTGCCCTTCTCTGGTCATTTTTCTACTACACTGTTTCCCTGCTGGAAGAATCCATCTCTCCCCAGAACATTCATATTCTTTATCCCCTCAAGGAGAAAATTGTGGAGATGGCAAAATGGGAATTTACTTTACTGATTTTTGCCGCTCTTCTAATAGGGATAGGCAGCGGGATAATTTTTTCGCATGCTTTTCTGGGTCCCCTTTACCGAATGGAAAAATATTTTCGGGAATGGGACGGAAAGAAGCCTCTGAAGGAAATAAAGTTCAGGAATTCAGACTTTCTCCATTTTCTTGCCCAGGCCTTTAACTCTGCCCTGAACAAGTGCAGGAATAATAACAGGAACGAGTAACTCCCTTTCTTCTTGTTTTAGCTATGCTTCCAAAGAAGGCCAGATTTCAGCCTCCTTCCCCTACGGCAGGGAGCAATTGTCCTGAAAAGGGACCCCAGGGGAGAAATCATCGAACTTCCCGGTATACAACTTTTTTAGAAGAGCCTTCGTATCTTTACCCTTTCTCCCCTGGGTAATACGATCTCAGATCTCTTTAAGCTTCTCAACCCGGAGTTTCTTCACCTTGGGCTTGTTGATGGTGTCTGGCAACCAGGCAGGTGCATTGGCGGGTTTTTTAACTTTTTCTACGGTTCCCTCAAATACATGGACGCGATAGTAACCATCTTTCTTTTTGCCATGTTCTCTTAGTTTGATCAGGCCGTCACTGTCTTTCAACCCGCGGGTAGCAGCTTTCAGAGCAGCACCTCGTGCTCCCTTGCTCCGGAAGGTATGCTCTTCCTTCCCATTTATCCTTAAGGAGTACACTTTGACTTCTCTCACCTTTTCTCACCTCCTTTCTTGCCTGTCTTTTGAGTTATTATAATGCAAAAAAGAGATAATGTAAACAAATCGAGGTGCTTCGGGCAAAAAACGGGAAAAATCGGGAGAAAACCGGAGGATACAGGATATGGAATATAGGTGAGGGCGATGCGTTTAGCTGCCTGGCATTCCGGGAGCCTGCCCGCCTGCTCCCGGAGAATGGGCAGGGTTATCTGACCGTGCATGCAGCATTTGAAAACGGGAAAAATCCTGGGCCCTGCCCCAGGAACCTTCCAGAATTCCCTTAGTATTCCCACAAATCTTTACCAGCAATATTTTCCCCGCAAGGTTCTCCCCCGATTTTACCAGCACAGTGCGATGGGTTCTGGTCTTACCCAGCCATTTATCCTTTTCCCTTTTTTCTATCAGTACTTCCATTACTTTACCCACTAACTCCGCTCCCCTTTCCTGGCTTATTTTTTTCTGCAGAGCCAGTAATTCTCCCAACCTTTTCTCTTTCTCTTCCCGCGGCACATCATCGGGAAGTTTTGCGGCCGCGGTATGAGGTCGGGGCGAATATTTAAAAATATAGGCAGTATCAAACCTG